>CALDJI010000075.1 GCA_937901805.1 uncultured Clostridia bacterium
AATTGGTATTAAATCTTGAATTATATTACAATTGGTATTCAAAAATATCCCTCCTTTTGGAGTTGTTCTTTCAGCCAGCTGCGAACCCGAAACAGTAAAACTCTGGCAGAGCTTTCGCTAATCCCGGATTGCTGGGCAATCTCTGCGTAACTGTATCCGCTCGTCCGCATATGGACAATTTCCTGGGTGCGGGTATCCTTTTGGGCAAGCAGCTGTTCTATTCTTTGCAGGACCTGCCGATCCGTAAGACGCTGCTGGAGTGTATCCTCGGACAAGGTAAGCAGTATCTCCTGAGGAAGAGCGGACGGAGCCCTGTCCCTAAGGTGTTTCATCCACAGGTGGCGGGCAATGGAGTACAGCCAGGTGCGCACACTGCTCTCCCTTCGGAAGCGTTCCATAGAGGAAATTGCGCGGACAAATGTCTCTTGCAGCAGATCCTCTGCCAGGACAGAATCGTGGGTCAGCCACAAAAGATAGGAGTACAGCTCCTGTTTATGTTCCTGATAAATCCACTCGATTTGCTGCATCGCTTTCCCCCCTTCCATTTTGTTAGTCCCTTTTCTGTGTGTTATGTTACAGATTTTTAAAAAAATTTTCAACAGTTCTCCCTTTTTTCTGATCTGTCGACTGATTTCCATTTACTGGATGTGTCGGAAGCGGTATACTGGAAGTAAAATCCGGATAGGAGGGGAACTATTTGGAGCATTTTATCGGAGTGGATATTGGGGGAACCAAGATGGTGCTCTGCGCCCAAAAAGAAGGCGGCGGATATCTGGAAACGTTCCTCCCCACCGGAAAAGAATTTTCCGCAGAACAGATTAAATCCCACTTACAGGAATTTTTGCAAAGTCTTCCTTTCCCTGTCCACGGGGTGGGAATGGCCATCCCGTGCCTTATTTCCCAAAACCGGGAGGTTGTCCGATGCGACGCCATTCCGGGGCTTGCCGGAATGACCGCTGAATTCCTTTCAGACGGCGCATTCCCGATCCAGTTTCTCAACGATCTGCGCTGCGCCGCCCTGGCGGAAGCCGCCAATTACCCGGACGACTATTTAATTGCCGTTGTACTGGCGGGTTCCGGTACGGCGCTGGGCATTGCGGACAGAGGACGCCTGCTGACAGGAAGGGGTTTTTCCGGAGAACTCGGATACACCTGCATGGCCGCGCAGGACGGCCATGTTTTCCGGGCGGATGATATGAGCGGCGGTAACGCCCTGCTGAGAAGAACCGGAGATTCGCTGGATGCCTTTCTCGCACGTATCCGGCGGGGAGAATCTCAGGCGCTGGAGGAAGTGCGCAGGGCAGGGTTCTATTTTGGGCTTGCTCTGGCGAATGTCATCGGCATTTTTAATCCCCATGTCCTGGTTGTGGGCGGAGGGATGACTTCCTATCCAGGATACCTGGAAACGGCACTTGCCTGCTGTAAAAAGTATGCCTTAGAGCAATCGCTGGAAGGATGCCTGATTGCCCGCCCAAAAGATGAAAAACGGATTGTTGCACTGGGAGCGATGGAGTTTATCCGCCGTATACAGAGAGGAGAATCAATATGAAACACCTTGTGGGAGTAGATATTGGAGGAACGAAAATGTACCTCTGTGCAAAAAACGGAACCGACTGGATCGAACGCCGGGTTCCGACTGGAATCACCTGTACCAAAGAATACCTGAGGGAACAGATGAATGATTTTCTGGACAGGCTCCCATTTCCCGTTGATGCAGTGGGGATGGCCGTACCGGGGCTTGTAACATCGGAACATTTTTGTGAGCGCTCAGACGTCGTACCTGCCTTATCCGGCGTGGATTCCGCATTCTTTTCCCAAGGCCGTTTTCCAGTTTTTTATCTCAATGACGTACGCTGTGCCGCTGTGGAAGAGGCGTCCCGCTTTCCGGAAGATTCTGTAGTCTCCGTTTTAATGGCTGGAACCGGGATCGCGCTTTCCGTCTGTGAACACGGACAACTGCTGCATGGGCACGCTGGGTTTTCCGGTGAACTCGGGCACTGCTATGTCGGTACTCCCGGTGGGCTGCGCATGATTGACGAACTCGCAAGCGGCGCCCAAATCCTGCGGGAAGCCGGCTGTACCGCCCCAGATCTGATGGAGCGAATCCAAAATGGAGCGGAGACGGAAATTTCCATTATCCACCGGGCGGGAAAAGCCTTTGGCATGGCGCTTGCTTTGGTAATCAATCTCTATAATCCGGACGCCATTGTTATCGGCGGAGGAACCGCCGGGTATCCAGGTTATATGGAAGCCGCAAAACAGACAGCCCAGGAGTTATCACTGGCACAGTCTTTTTCACAGTGCCGGTTCTATACGCCTCATGACCCTAAACGGATCGTGGCGCTTGGCGCCATGCGCTATGCAGCGCAAAAACTGACTGACCAAGGCTGACAAAAGCAATCGCCTTTTTCCTTGCCATGTTACCGAAAAAACAGTCGCTGAATTTTGCCGTTCAAAAGTCTTAAAAATAAAATATCGCGAGTACTGAATTTTTCATTAGAGTGCTCAAAATCACACACTTTTGACGCTTTGGCCCCGAAATAGTATCTGAATTTCTTACAGCAACCCAAAGCAATACAGACAACTATGAGGAAACGCCATGCGAATCGAGAGCGAAATCGCTCATGGTTTTTGCCTTCTTTGGATACCACATCAGCAGGACAGACCTATTTGCCAACTGTGGACAAATCCCGTTTATCCTGATCGTTGACAGAAGTGATTGGCCCTGCTATTTCGTGCAAAAGAAGAAAGCAATAGAAAATTTATATAATATGGGCGCTGGATACTTATAAATAGAAACGAAAACTTGCCGGGGAGGCTGACAATGATTAAAGTAATAAAAAAAGCCTTTGTTGTCGTTGGGAAAATGGGTTCAACGTTAGACGGCGAAGGTTTTATTCAGAAATTGTGGGATGATGCAAACAGTCATTTTTGTGAAGTAGCACATCTGGCTAAAAAAGACGCAAATGGGAATATTGCGGGAATATGGGGCGCCATGTCTGATCTTTCTCACTCATATAAACCCTGGGAAGACGGCTTTCGTAAAGGCCTGTATCTGGCAGGAGTGGAATGTGTTGATCATGCACAAGCGCCTGATGGATGGACAAAATGGATCATACCAGGTTATGAGTATCTCGTTGTCGAAAATCATAATGGAGTGTTTCAAGACACCATCAGACAAATGAAGGAGGAGGGTTTTTCTCTGGTCGGAGCAGTTCACGATTACACTGACCCGGTAACGGGAAAGGGCTATATGTATTTTCCGATCAAAGAAATTTCATAGATTCCAGTCTGCATAAGGGTTTCGGTTATTCTCAATCAGCAAAATTCCCCTTCCTGTCTTGGATGGAAACAGGTGATTTTTGCCGGAGGAACTCCCTTGCCCCTATACCTCTGCAAAATTTTTCTCAACGGAATGGACAGGAAAGAATAATCAAAAGGGCATTCCTTTTCCTGAAAATAGTACAAAGTCAAATGCATTTTCCACGGAATCAGTATAAAACACTTTGCCCCGTCAATTTTAGTACCTGTGCGCTCCCTATTGCAAGGCTTATGGAACTATGCGTAACCATAACGGTATGCAAAGCCGTCCTGAAGTCTTTACAGGTGTGATTGCACCCGTTCTGTGCCTGTTGTGTATCGTTCTTATTTATGGTGCTAAAATAGCGCCCAACTCCATACAACCAGCTTATATGGGCAATATGAGAAGATGCGGGAGAAAATGGAAACCGTTGAAGATACGGACTTTTTCTTCACTTCAATAAACACCTGTGAAAAGTGACAAAGACATTCCCGTCTATACAATCAATAGAAAATATAGTATCATGAATATAGATCCAGTTCACAAAGCAAACGGTATCTGTCAAACTACAAGATAAAAGCGACATACCGGATCAATTGGAAATCCATATATAATGCCGCGCTTATGGAAAGCGGCAGAAATTGCAGGAGGAATCGCCATGGGAAAGACGCAGCAGATCCAAAAAGAAATGATGGCCGCATTGAAAGCAAAGGATACAAGGCGCAAGGACGCGCTTTCCCTGATGCTTTCATCACTCAAGGCCAAAGCCAAAGATGAACGGAGAGAACTGACTGAAGATGAGGAAAACGCCCTGATTTTAAAGGAAATCAAGCAGACCAAGGAAACCAGGGACAGCGCGCCCGCCGATCGAAAGGATATCCTGGAAGAATGCGAATTCCGGATTGCAGTGCTCAGTGAATTTGCACCGCAGGAGATGTCGGCGGATGAAATTCGAAAAACTGTTTCTGAAGTCCTTGGCCAGCTGGGGATTTCAGCCCCTTCTCCAAAAGACAAGGGGATTGTCATGAAAACCCTGATGCCGCTTGTCAAGGGAAAAGCCGATGGAAAACTGGTCAACCAGATTGTCGGAGAATTTTTAAACAAATAGGAAAAACTCCCTGTCAGAAAACAGGGAGTTTTATTTTTCCACAAAAAGAACTTATGTCAGGCACAAAAAAACGTCCGTTTTTTGCTTACACCCACCTGCTCCTTTGTGTTACAATATATATAGTATCCTTTTGCAGTTTGACGGCGTAAAGGAAATACAAATTCATCAGGAGGGAAAACGATGTTTGAAAAAGGCAAATGGATCGTTTATGGCAACACAGGGGTATGCCAGGTTGAGGATATCGGGATACCTCATGATATTCCGGTACAGGACGGAAACAAGTCCTATTACAAGCTCAACCCTGTCTATGAGGCCGGAGAAATATATATCCCGGTAGACACATGTGTCTTTATGCGGCCTGTCTTGACAAAAGAAGAGGCCAGAGGACTGATTTCCAAAATTCCAGCGGGCTGGGAAGAAGAAAACACGGTGACGCTGGAAGAGGAATACCAAAAATGTCTTAGTGATCATGAATGCGGAGAATGGATGCACCTGCTGACCTCCATCCGGCTGAGGGAATGGAAAATGAAAAAACAGGGGAAAAGAATTGGGAAACTTTACCACAAATATGAAAAACGTGCCCAGGAACTGCTGTACGGAGAACTTTCTGTTGTACTTGGAATCTCCTATGAGGAATTGGAAAAAGAAATAGAGCAGCAGTTTTCCGAACTCTTTGCCAAATTACAAACGAAAGCACAAAAGACCCCATCCCATTAACCGGGAATGATCCGCAAACCAAAAAGATTGGAGGCTGCCGCGTGAAAATCATCATTTCCCCTGCCAAAAAAATGAACTCGGAAGACGATTTTCTGCTCCACGACCAGCTCCCGGCTTTTCTGGAAAAAACCGAGATTTTGCTTGCCTACCTAAAATCCCTTTCCTATGCGCAGCTGAAAAAACTCCTTGCCTGCAATGACTCCATTGCGCAGGTCAATTTTTTGCGGTATCAGCAGATGGACTTATACGCCAGACCTACTCCTGCGTTATTGGCATACGAGGGAATCCAGTACCAATATATGGCTCCTTCGGTCTTTACAGAGGACGAATTCCGTTATATTCAGGAACATTTACGGATATTATCCGGTTTTTATGGGATTTTGCGTCCTATGGACGGCGTAGTTCCCTACCGTCTGGAAATGCAGGCAAAACTGAAAACCAATTTTTGCAAAAATCTCTATGATTTCTGGGGAGATTGCCTCTTCCGTTTTTTAAAAGCGGAAGACGATACATTGGTAAACCTTTCCTCCGGTGAGTACAGCAAGGCGGTTTTGCCCTATATCAAAAACTCCATGCGGGTGATCACGCCCATTTTTGGGGAGCAGATCCAGGGAAAAATCAAAGAAAAGGGAGTTTATGTCAAAATGGCGCGCGGGGAAATGGTACGGTATCTGGCTCAGGAGGGTGCAACAAATCCGGAAATCATGAAAGAATTTGATCGACTTGGCTACCGTTATCATCCTGAATACTCAGACGACAGCACCTGGGTATTTTTAAGGGATCCAGAAAAGTCCAAAACCATATAAAAAAACGCCTCTCAGGCATTGAGAGGCATTTTTCAGGTAATTCCCTGCAAATTTTCACTCAGATAAATTCCAAAACTTCCTGAAGTATACTGAAGAGAAACCGCAATCCTGCCATTTGTACCAAGATAGATTACAGTATCCATCTGTTGAGGCGGGAGCAGCTGTTTTTTCACTGTACGGAACCCAGCAGATTCCAGTTCCTGCAAATACCGCTCCACTCCTGAACGGGTGGCCTGCATCAGAGCAATCGAAAAGCCCCGATTCTGTGGATCTTCCAAAACCCACTGGACCGTCCCAGTCTCCGGTTTTGGAATCTGTGCTGTAAAGGAATTATGCGGCCATTCCTCTGTATATTTTATTTGCGGCGCAGAAGAAACCGTACTGGAGGAAGGGTCTGCAACAACTCCGTATTCCGGCTTTGCACATCCCCCGAAAATCAGGAGAACAGCGGCAAACAGTCCCGCCAGGCAACGAAAGCCCCTCTTATTCATCCCTGTTTCCCTCCCTTTCTCCATCTGCGGATGCCGATAAAGACAGTAACACCCACCACAGCCGCCGTGATAACATACAACGGCCAAAGAGAACCGGTTTCGGAAACGACATAAATTTCTGTAGAAGCGTCTGCATAGCCGATTATTTCGGACGGTGACTGACCAATCCTTCGAAAAATACTCCACCCGCTGAAAACCAGCAGGGCTGCACTCAATCCTACCAGAATGCGAAGCGGCCAGCGTCTCTCGGATTTTGACGGGGGAACCTCCCCGATAAGTTCGGACATTGGGACTTGGAAAACTTCTGCCAGCATCAAAAGCTTTTGTGTACTGGGTCGGCTCTGTCCATTTTCCCATTTGGTAACTGCCTGGCGGGAAACGCCCAAACGCTCCGCCAGGAGTTCCTGGGTCATCTTTTGTCGTGTGCGCAGCTCCTTAATCGTTTGCGGGAGAGACATATGCTCACATCCGTTTCCTGTATTTTCAGGACGATTGTATCACATGAGTGCCTGTTTGAAAAGAAAATATCCGGCAACTACTGGTTGCCAACGGCATCTTTACCTCTTCTTCCCGGATTTTTCACAACAGGATAGAGATATTGTGAAAAACCCTCCTGCCCAGGAGCAGAAAACAAAATGATATCTGCTACCTGGCAGGCAGAGATCGGGCACTGTTCCTAAATCCACTGGAGCAAAACCGAAAATCCTCCTGCAATCCGGTATAGAACCAAATTACATTTGTGAAAATCATTTTTCCCCGGGCAAAATTTTTTCCTCCAGTATATTTAGTATCACCGAAATCAAAAAATGGCGTTCCCTCCCTGCGTCTCCTCTCTATGGCAGACACGGATAAAATTTTCACAATAAACGTTATATGGACGGAAAATTTGCACCACTGATAGATAAGGGCGGCCGTATTTTAAATGTGTCTTCCATGTCCTCCTTTATGCTGCCGCAGGACAAAGTGCCAAAACAGATATACCGGCTTGCCTTAGCTGATCCGGATCAGTTCCTCGATTCCATTAAGCAGATGCCGGCCGCTGTTCCCGAAGAGCAGAGAACCGGGGGCGCTTATACCATGTCCAAAAGCTTTGTCGTATGGCATACGTCCAGAAAACACAGAAGACAGAGCCTGAACCTTATCCCCATTTCCCCGGGGACATACAAAACGCCCATGGGCGAAGTGGAGGGAGAACAGGCGGCTTCTTTTGCACTGCGCGGCGCACTGGGACACCTGGGAGATCCGGAGGAAATTGCAAAAATGATGATTTTCACGGACAATGAAGAATACGGCCATCTTACCCAGTGAGGGCATCCTTAAGACAGGGAAACCGTCAGTGCGCTGGAAACCATGATGGGCACAGCGCTTCCCATATTGCAGGGCCCGCATGCAGGCCTTTTTTTCATGAGCGGCGTCTGAATACCCCGGTCAAATCAAAAGGAGGGATGTATTCCTCTTTTGCAGAGGACTTTTCCTGTGCGTAGCCCTGCTGAATCCCCAGGGATAGCAGATGATCATAGACCCGGCGGTATTCATAGGTCGAAATCCTGCGGTTGATTTTCGGATGCAGACAGCTTTGATAGCAGGGTGTGTATTGACTCATCAAACTGACAAAAACCGAATCCAGGTCAAATTGTTCTGCAATCCAGTCGAGAATTTCCATGGAGTCGCGCATTGCTCCGGGCATGACCATATGACGGATGATAAGCCCCCGCCGCATAATACCGTCTTCATCCAGCTGGGATACAGGTATCTGGCGGTGCATCTCCAAAATAGCGGCCTTTGCCGCCCGCGGATAATCCGGCGCCCTGCAATACTCCTCGGCCAGTACGGGACTCATAAATTTAAAGTCCGGCAGATAAATATCCACCACATCTTCTAATTCGCGCAGCGTCTCCACCCGTTCATATCCTCCGCTATTAAAAACAATCGGCAGGTTCAGCTGCGGTTTAATTTTTTTCAGCACCGGGATAATCAGGGGAAGAAAATGGGAGGCGGACACCAGATTAATATTATGCGCGCCCTGCTCCTTGAGCTCAAAGCAAATTTCCGAAAAACGCTCCGGGGTGATATCCGCACCGAAATATTCGTGGCTGAGCGTATAGTTCTGGCAAAAGCAGCACTGGAGTGTACAGCCGGAAAAAAAGATTGTCCCGCTGCCCCTGGTTCCGCTTAGGCACGGTTCCTCCCATTCATGCAGGGCAGCGCGCGCAATGCGCAAAGTATTCCCGGCACCGCAGGCCCCGGTTCGTTTGGTTCTGTCTATGCCGCACTGCCTGGGGCAGAGCTTACAATTTTCCATATCCAATACCATAATTCCTTCTCCGTCAATCTCTCCACAGGATACCATTGCTCTTATCGGATAGTTCCCTATGGTTATATCCTTCCTATTGTAATATGAATGAATACGGCGGTAAAACCCACAGAAATTTCTGCCACATTTGTATTATACCATATCTCCGTACATGGTTCCATCCAAGAGGAAGAGACGGATTTCCCAGCGCCCTCTGATCCAGATTTTTTCGGGAAGAAAGACTCCCGGCAGTAATCCCATTTCAGCGGGATTATACCAGAAATCAACCGACATATTTTGAATCTTTTATAGAACAAATGCATATGATGGAAAGAGCCTACAAATCAGACGAGCCGTCAATCAAAAGATGAGGTGACATAATAACATGTAATTATCACTAAATTTATTCTGTTATATTCCTTAAAATAAAGACAGTTTGCACACCAAAAATGCTGTCTCGGAATTTTACGATTATCCACAAAAATGATTCCAAAAACCATTGTGAATATTGCAAGAAAAAATCGAAGAATTGACAGAATCTTCCTGATTACTCTTCTTTTTTTCGCATAGAGCCCGGCAAATTGCACAAAATTGTAAAAGGTATCCGCCTTGACACTCTGTAATTTAGTGAATATAATTGGCACGACTCAGGAAAAATAGAGATGTGCAGCTTCCAAGTTGCTGGCAGAGGCGCATCAAAATTTTATCGACAAAGGAGAAATTCAATGACTAGCTTCAGGTTGTTGCCCGGCAAGCTTACACACTTTTTGAAAAGTAAAGTATGCATTGTGGCAATATTTGCAGCCGTGTGTTGTACCATTCTTTTCGTCGCAATTGCAAATACCAGCAGAGTCACGATTGTGGACCAAAACAATGAATTTGTCTGTACAACAATGAAAAAAGACGTTCAAGAAATTTTGGAAGAATCCGAAATAACCGTCGGCCCGTATGATAAAGTGACCAGCGAATCGGAAAATGGCAAAATCAATGTCATTACGATTGCACGTGCTTTTCCGGTCACCATTGCCGCCGACGGACAGGAACAGACTGTCTATTTGACCAGCGGAACCGCGGGAGATGCGCTTTGTGCAGCCGGCATTACACTGGACAACGATGATTTGCTCAGCGTGGATACCTCTTCCGTTGTCAGTAAAAACCAGAAAATTGTGGTTAGCCGCGTGGACTATGACGAAACCATCACCACAGAGGCAATCCCCCATGAAGTGTCCTACCAGGAAACTTCTTCTATGCGTGCTGGGGCAAGCATCGTTGTCTCCCGCGGGAGCGATGGAACACGCCGCATCCGTACAGTCAACAAGTATGTTGATGGGGAACTTGTCGACACCAATGTGGAAAAAACGGTAGTGGCTCAACCTGTCACCGAACAGGTTATGGTGGGGACTTCCAATATGGTTTCCCAAATGGACGCCCCTGCCGGGATCACTCTGGATGAAAATGGGGTGCCGACTCAGTACAGTGCGGTAATTACCGGTTCCGCCACCGCTTATTCCGCGCGGGAAGGCGCTGGAACTGCAAGTGGGATGAAAGCCGCCGTGGGAAGAGTTGCCGTAAACCCAAATCTAATCCCCTATGGCACCAGGCTGTTTATCCGCACAACGGACGGTTCCTATATTTACGGATATGCCGTTGCCGCAGATACCGGCACCGCCCTGATGGACGGACGCGCTATTGTAGATCTGTTCTTCAACAGCTATGAGGAAAGCTGCCAGTTTGGCAGACGCAACGTAGAAATCTACGTCCTGAGTTAAGGGATAACCTAACAGGCGCCGAGGAAATTCATCCTGCGGCGCTTTGGTTTTTTCCGCTCCGGTTATCCGAGACAATTTTGCCCTCTTCTACACGGATGCAGCGTTTTGCAGAAGCAGCGATGGCATCGTCATGGGTGATAAGCACAATCGTACTGCCGGACTGGTGCAGTTCTTCCAACAGAGAGAGAACTTCCCGGCTGGACTTGCGATCCAGGTTCCCTGTCGGTTCATCGGCCAAAATCAGGGAAGGCGACGCGGCAATCGCGCGGGCAATCGCCACACGCTGCTGCTGCCCGCCTGACATCTCATTTGGGCGGTGATGTATCCGGTTTTGCAGCCCTACGCGAATCAGTGCCTTGGTGCACAGGGCTTTGCGCTCCTGTTCATGGATTCCCCGGTAAACAAGAGGAAGTTCCACATTTTCCAAGGCGTCCAATGTTGGAATCAGGTTAAACCCCTGAAAGATAAAACCAATTTCCCGGTTGCGGATGAACGAAAGCTGCCTGTCGTCCATCTTAGCCGTATCCTTTCCGCGGAGCAGGTATTTCCCACTGGTCGGGACATCCAGACAGCCGAGGATATTCATTAAAGTGGACTTTCCAGAGCCGGACTGCCCTACAATAGTAACATATTCCCCAGGATAAATTGTCAGATCAATCCCGCGGAGGGCGTCAATCTGCTGATCCGTAATCTGATAAAATTTACTGAGATGGCAAAGTTTTATCACTGGCTGCACCGGCCTCGCTCCCCTTCTGTTTCTTTCAGAAGTATTGTTTCCGGCTTTTTTGATAATATTTTGCCCTTTCTGGAAAACTGACTGGAAATATGGCTTTCAGTTTCTTCCATTCTGTCAAAGTCATATGAAAAAAGGAAAGTTTCCCCTATGGAACAGGCTAAAATCAATAAATCACTCCAAAAATGTGCGATAAAAGCTGTGATTTTTGATTTTGACAGAAAACAGAACCTGCGGGTATAATAGAAACTGCCGCAGAGAATAAAACCGACTGTTCATGCCGTATTTCTGCCTAAAAGGCAATACGGCGCTTTTATTTTATAGCAGCAAACGAGAACACAGGGTGGGAAAACAGTATGACGAAGCAGAGAAAAATTATTGACGCGCACGCCCATATATTCCTCGGGAAAATTGCGGAACGGGCAAGCGAATCTATCCGCGATTTTTATCACCTGAATATGGGGTTTGCCGGTTATCCCCACACTTTGGTGGAACGGGGAAGCAAAATCGGGGTATACAAATACCTGGTATGCTCCACGGCAACGAAACCGGAACAGGTTTTCTCTATCAACAATTTTATTGCGCAAAAATGTCAGAAATATCCGCAATTTTTTGGTTTTGGTTCCCTTCACCCACGTATGGAGAAAGAACAGTTTGCCGCAGAGATCGACCGAATCCGGAAACTAGGCCTACACGGAATCAAACTTCACTCGGATTTCCAGCGGTTTAACATCGATGATCCGGATATGCTGCCCGTATACCGGCTGGCGGCAGAGGCGGGGCTTCCGATCCTCTTTCATATGGGGGACAGCCGTTATGATTTTTCCGCCCCTCGCAGACTTGCCCATATTGCAGAGCAAGTGCCGAACCTGCTCTGCCTTGCTGCACATTATGGAGGCTATGAACGCTGGGATGAGGCATACCGGTATTTAAAACTCCCCAACGTATATTTTGACACTTCCAGCAGCCTGTTTAAGCTTTCTAAAGCGGATGCCCTGGCACTTATGAACCATATGGGCATGGAACGCTTCTTCTTCGGCACGGATTTTCCAATGTGGGAACACGAGACCGAATTGGAACGGTTTCTCTCCCTCGGATTGTCAGAACAGGACAATGAGAAGGTGCTCCATGGAAATTTTGAACGGGTTTTCGGGCTTGCTGACAAATAACAGGCTGGAAAGGGGTATCCCCTCTCCAGCCTGTTATTTGTCTTTCCAAAAGATATCCACGGCACATTTTGTTGAACAATTCCCTGTATTGTGGTATGATTAAAAAGCATCATGAAAATTCCCCGCCTCTGGGGAATGCTATCATAGACAGCCGGCAGGATGCCGACCGCCTGCCCGGCTTATCCGGGGATATTTCTCCAAGAAAAGAAGGGATTTTATGAAAAAAGGATTTCGAAAACTGGCGCTTGCACTCTGTGCAGCGCTGGTAATGACCACATTTGCCGCATGCTCCGCCAAAGAGGATGCAAACAGTTCCTCTTCCCAGCCGGACATTTCCGCAGCGCCCTCCGGCACGGTGGAAAAAGAAACTGTCCGTGTCGCCGCCCTGAAAGGCCCGACTGCCATTGGAATGGCAAAACTGATGGAAGACAATGACAGCGGACAGGCCAAAAACGAATACCAGTTTACCATTGCCGCTGCCGCAGATGATATTGTGGGCAAACTGACCTCCGGAGAAGTGGACATCGCCGCAATTCCCACGAACCTGGCTGCCACCCTGTACCAAAAGACAAGCGGTGGAATTGAGATGCTCGCCGTCAATACCCTGGGCGTACTCTATCTGACGGACAGCACAGGAGAAATCAAATCTGTCGGCGATCTGAAAGGAAAAACCATCTATGCAAGCGGAGAGGGCAGTGTCCCACAGTATGTATTCGACTATATTCTTTCCCAAAATGGAATGGATCCGCAAAAGGATGTAACAATCGAATACAAGACTGAACATTCCGAACTGGCAACTCTGGCCATTTCCGGGGACGCCCCAATCTGTGTCCTTCCGGAGCCCTTTGTCACCCAGGTCAAAGCAAAAAATCCCGAAATTTCCGCCGCATTGGATTTGACGAAGGAATGGGAAGCTGTAACCGACGGCAAATATCAGCTCGCCATGGGCTGTATTGTCGTGCGCAGGGAATTTTTAGACGAGCATAAACAGGCGGTCGACACATTCCTCACCGAATATAAGGCTTCTACAGAATATGCAAACAGCAACGTAGAACAGACAGCGAAGATTGTCGGGCAAAAGGAGATCATGCCTCAAGAGGTAGCAAATCAGGCGATTCCGAACTGCAATATCGTTTTTCTCTCCGGGGAGGAGATGAAAAATTCTGTTTCCGGTTTCTATCAGGTGCTGATGGATTTCCAGCCGAAGTCCATAGGCGGAAAACTGCCGGATGACGAATTCTATTATCAGCAGTAACCACATGAAAAAAATCGCCAAAAAACTGCTGGCCGCCGGATTTTGGATTGGCGTATGGTACGCCGCTTACCTCGCTGTCCAGCAGGAAATTCTCATTCCAAGCCCTGCCGCTGTATTGGCAAGGCTCGGAATGCTTTGCCTGGAAAATGAATTTTGGATGACTGTATTCTTTTCTTTTCTCAGGATTTTCTGCGGTCTGATTGCCGCACTGTTCTGCGGAGTCGTGCTTGCAGCGCTGACCTATCGTTTTTCCCTGCTTTATGAATTATTCCATCCCCTTCTTTCGGTTATCAAAGCAACGCCCGTGGCAAGCTTTATTATCCTTGCCTTGGTCTGGATTCAAACACCCTACCTCTCTGCATTTACTTCTTTTCTGATGGTATTGCCCATGGTCTGGGAAAACGTCTATACCGGCATTGGACAAACGGACCGGCAGCTTCTGGAAATGGCACGGGTTTTCCGTTTTAGCTCCTTTAAAACCCTGCTGCATGTCTACCTTCCCTCCGTACTGCCCTATTTCCTCTCC
>CALDJI010000076.1 GCA_937901805.1 uncultured Clostridia bacterium
AGCATTCCTTGGCCGCAGCAAAAGTTGTCAAAGAGCAGGGTGGAGAAAACGATCTGATTGATCGTGTTTGTGCAGATCCCGCGTTCCAACTCAACCATGAGGAAATCGATGCGATCCTGGATCCGAAAAACTTTACTGGGAGAAGCAGTGAACAGGTTACAGAGTTTTTGACAGAAGTGGTAAACCCGGTATTGGATAAGAACCGGGAGTTACTGGGGGAACATGCGGAACTGAAGGTATAAGTTTACAGGAATTTCGTTGACTTTTCTTCAGAAAGCGAATATAATTAGCGCTATGAATCTGATATAAAATTTTTGGTATTTTTATGAATTTATCCGTCTATTTATAACGGAATAGACGGATAAATTCATGTAAAATAAAAGTAAAAAGCATTGGAGGGCTGCCCATGAAGCGCGTTGGCAAACCTGTGTTTTTTATCGTATTCGGCGTGATTCTGATTTTGGCATATACTGCCATTTTTGGTATCAAGACAACATACGGTGACACGACGACAACGTACATAAAAGGCGGAAATGACATCCGTTGGGGCATTGATATCCGCGGAGGCGTAGACGTGACGTTTACTCCGCCGGAAGGATTTGATGCGAGCAACGAACAAATGGCCGCGGCAGAGGCAATTATTAAACAGCGTCTGGTTGCACAAAACATCACAGACAGCGAAGTGTATACGGATTACAATAAAGACCGTATTATTGTTCGTTTCCCCTGGAAAGAAGGAGAATCCGACTTTGATCCGGAACAAGCAATAAAAGAACTTGGCGAGACTGCCCTGTTGACTTTCCGGGAGGGAGTCGATGTGGATGATGCTGGTAAGCCGACCGGAACCACTGCGGAAAATATTATCCTGACCGGTGAGGACGTGGATTCTGCACAGGCTGGATTTTCCGGGGAAAATGGGACAGAAGTAGTTGTCCAGTTAAAACTCAAGGAATCCGGTGTTCAGAAATTTTCTGAGGCTACGGAGCGTCTTTCCAAATCAAATGGAATCATCTCCATTTGGATGGATGATACACTGATTTCCTATCCGCAGGTAAATGCCCATATCACGGATGGCAATGCGGTGATTTCCGGGAATTTCACCATTGATACGGCAAAAGAACTGGCCGATAAAATTAACGGGGGAGCGCTTCCGTTTCAACTGGTCACTTCTAACTACAGCACTATCAATCCGACACTGGGGATCGGTGCAAAGGATGCCATGGTTGTTGCAGGGATTGTGGCTTTTGTTTTGGTATGCCTGTTTATGATTCTTGTCTACCGACTGCCTGGTGTCATTGCATGTATTGCACTGCTCGGTCAGCTCGTCGGTTCCATTGCTGCGGTTTCCGGTTATTTTGGCAATTTCCCAAGCTTTACCCTGACATTGCCTGGTATCGCAGGTATTATCTTATCTATTGGAATGGGCGTGGATGCAAACGTTATAACCTCTGAGAGAATAAAAGAGGAAATCAATATCGGAAAAACAATCGACGGAGCCATTGATATCGGATTTAAACGCGGGTTTTCTGCTATTTTTGATGGAAATATTACCGTCATTATTGTCGCAATCATCCTGATGGGGGCGTTTGGACCTTCCGACAGCCTGTTTGCACAGCTCCTGACTCCGGTCTTCTTTATGTTTGGTGCTTCAACAGCAGGTTCTATATACTCCTTTGGCTATACCCTCCTGGTTGGTGTTATCACAAACTTTATATTTGGTGTCACCGCTTCACGCCTGCTTCTTAAATCCATTTCGAAATTTAAGTTTGCACGCAAACCTTGGCTGTATGGAGGGAAGACAAAATGAAAACATTCCAGTTTGTAAATAATCGAAAGAAGTTTTTCATTCTATCCTCTGTCTTGGTTCTCGTTATTGTCCTGTTCTCCTTTCTCTTTGGAGTTCAGCTCGACATACAGTTTAAGGGAGGCACGATCCTGGAATACACCTATTCTGGAGACATTGATGCTGGAAAAACAGAGTCTGTAGTGGAAAAGGCAAGCGGAATGGAAGCCTCTATTCAGACAGCAAGCAGTACGCTGACAAACGACACTCACTTGGTGGTAACTCTTCCGGCCTCGAATGGATTAACTGCAGAGGAACAGGATGCAATTACCAATGCATTGCAGAGCGAATTTTCAGACAATGCCATTGATGTGTTGGAAATCAGTAATGTGGATGCTACCATTGGGCGGGAATTCCTGATGAAGTGTATGGTTGCAGTATTGCTCGCTTTTGTCCTGATGATCATTTATATTGCAATCCGTTTCCGCAAAATCGGTGGATTATCTGCCGGCGTGATGGGTGTAATTGCTTTGCTGCATGATGTTCTGATGGTTTTTGGTGTTTTTGTCATCTGTCGGATTCCGCTGGATGAAAACTTCATTGCGGTAGTTTTGATGATTTTGGGATATTCGATTAACAACACCATTGTCATCTATGATCGGATCCGTGAAAATAAGCGCCTGTTGGGACCAAAAGTATCTGTTCCAGAACTAGTTAATACCAGTATTAATGAAACACTTACCCGCTCCATTAATACGACTGCGGCTACTATTATTGCACTGCTTACCATCTGTGT
>CALDJI010000077.1 GCA_937901805.1 uncultured Clostridia bacterium
TCCATCCCGTTTATTATCCTGATGGTGGCGCTGATCCCCTTCACAAAATTTGTGGTTGGGAAAAGCATCGGCTCTACAGCGGCAATTGTGCCGCTTGTTATCGCGGCGGCCCCCTTTATTGCAAGGCTGGTGGAAACCTCTTTGCAGGAACTGGATGAAGGGGTCATTGAGGCCGCAAAGGCAATGGGTGCAAGTAACTGGCAGATTGTCTATAAGGTTCTGTTGCCGGAATCCATCCCTTCTCTGGTGAGAGGCATGACGATTGCCCTGATTACCCTAATCGGCTACTCTGCTATGGCGGGAACTGTCGGAGGGGGAGGCCTTGGGGATTTGGCAATTCGTTATGGGTATAACCGTTATCAGGACGATGTGATGATTTTGACGATTATTCTTTTGGTCATCCTAGTGCAGCTTATCCAGGTGGTTTTTAATTTGCTTGCAAAAAAGATTGATAAAAAGAACCGGTATTAAGGAGTGGTATTAAATGAAAACAAACTTTGGAAAACGGATTTTGACTGTGGCTTTGGGAATTTTAACTGCAATTTCTCTTGTTTCCTGCGGAGCAGGAGGAAAGGAATCGAGTACACCTGGTTCTCTGGATTCCTCTGGAGAAGAAAAAACGGTTTTAAAAGTAGGAGCTTCCCCGTCTCCCCATGCTGAAATCCTGAATTTTGTCAAAGATCAGCTTGCAAAACAGGGGATCGAATTGGAAGTTGTGGAATTTACCGATTATGTATTGCCAAACAAATCCCTGGAAGCTGGGGAAATTGATGCAAACTACTTCCAGCATCAGCCCTATCTGGAGGATTTCAATGCGAAAGAGGGGGCAAACCTGGTAGGAGCGGTAAAAGTCCACTTTGAGCCGTTTGGTATTTATCCAGGGAAAACGACTTCGCTGGATGCGCTGAAAGACGGTGCGGAAATAGCCGTCCCAAATGATACCACCAATGAAGCGCGTGCTTTACAGCTGTTGGAACAGCAGGGGCTGCTGAAACTCAGGGAAGGTGCCGGATTGGAGGCAACTGTCAAGGATATCACAGAAAATCCCAGAAACCTGAAAATCACGGAACTCCCGGCAGAACAGCTTTCCCGTGCCCTTTCCGATGTGGATTTTGCCATTATCAATGGGAACTACGCACTCAGCGCCGGGCTTGCCGGAAAAGCGCTAGTGACAGAGGGAACGGATACACAGGCGAGGGAGCAATTCCAGAATGTCCTTGCGGTACGCAGCGGGGATGAAAACCGTCCTGAGATTAAGGCGTTAATTGCAGCTCTAACAAGCGATGAGACGAAAGCTTTTCTGGAACAGGAATATCCCGGGGTAGTAATTCCAGTTTTTTAATCCTATCAATCAAAAGCGGTATTTGAACAGATACCGCTTTTATTATTTATATATATATTTGCAATTTACTGGAAAATTAAAGGGAATAAATGATTTTTTTGTGAAAAACACTGTCCCTTTTCGGTTGAGTGTGGTATAATATCAGCATTCGGCTGTCTGTGGCAAATTGTTTGGTAGCCGGGAAAAACCTGTAATAATACAGAGAATTGACTTCCAGTTTGTGGCAAATTGGAAATCAAACATGGAAATATCCAGTGGGATATGGTCAAAAAAGGAGCTTTTGTTGGATGAAAAAATTAAAACGAATTGTTGCTTTTGTATTGGCGGCAGGAATGTTGATGGCGTTGACCGCCTGCGGAGGGGAACCCAGTGTGGATTCCCTGACTGATAAATACAGCGTCAGTGATAATCTGGGGCTTCAGATCCCACTGGGTTCTGCTTTCGATGAGTTTGAAGGGTATTATGGTGTTTCGGAAACAGGCGTATCCATTATCAATGGGATTGACTGTTATGGGAGCCTTCAGTATGATTTTATGTCTAAAGAGGGCAATGTCCTGATGGATGAAATCAATGAGGCAAAATCGAATGGTTCCGCAACGGAAGACGAGCTTATGAAGCGCTATAATGAGGAAGTGCTTCCGCAGAAAAAAAATATTGCCCGTATGTATATCTTTGACCAGGCGGAGATTGAGCAGTTACTGGCATCCGGTGGATCCATGCAGGATATTACCGGCTATGATGAAAATTATAAGATGATGGATCGAAATGGAGCCTCCTATTATTTCTGTTATCAGTCACAAGAGGATACGGCTAATCTCAAATCCCAGTCTAAGGGTATGTACCAAAAACTCCGTAAAACTATTTTGGCAACCAAGGATCAGTTTGTGGTTTTGGGATTGCCCTTTGAAAAAGCATTTAAACCTGAAGCCGGCCGCGTCATAGGTGATTTTACAAGTTTTGATTTAAAGGGAACTACTGTTGCCAAATATTCTGTTTTAAACCGTCCGGTTACTATGATTCATATCTGGCAGCAGGAAGATGCCTCCAGTATGGAAACTCTGAAGGTTTCGGGATCGATATGACACTGCTCAATTTGATGTGGTGGGGTTTGTGGCAGATTTGCTGACTGAGGAAACCATGCAGAAAGTCCTGGAAGATACAACGGCAGCTGGGATTGAATTTACCAACATTGCTCCTTCAGAGGATGTCATCAATTATGTGCTCCCCTATGTGGATACGTTCCCGTCTACATTCCTTGTGGATACGGATGGAAAGGTTTTGGAGGTATTTGACGGTATTAAAACTGTGGAAGAATATAAACAGAGTATTGAAAAATACCTGGGTTAAAAAATCCCCACCGCTTTTTAAAGCGGCGGGGATTTTTTATCACGGTTTATTCTTCTCTCATACAATAGAGCAGATCACAGCA
>CALDJI010000078.1 GCA_937901805.1 uncultured Clostridia bacterium
TTATAATGAAAAATATCGGAATCTTCCCTTTATTGGGATTTTAAAACCAGAAGTTTATGAAAAATAACTGAATTTCTGCATATGCTACATAAGAAGTTAAGGAGTGAAACTGTTTGGCGAGTAAACGAACAAAAAGCATAGGAATCTATGCGGTAATACTCGTGTTTTTGATGGTAGGTGCAATGATGTTCCTGACGGCGCGTCCAAGGAACACTTACAAATATTATCAGATTATCGAGTATTTTGAACAGGGTCAGGTTGCGGAATACAAATTGAGCATTGGATCCGGGGAACTGGTGATGCAGCTCAATGATCCGAAAAAAAGCCAGATTCTCTACAAGGTGCCAAGTGTGGATCTGTTCATTGCAGACGTCAGGCCAATTGTGGAGCAGTATAACGAGGAGCACCCGGACAACAAGGTTCTGGTGGACTATGAACGCCCGGCGGATATCCCGTGGTGGGTGAGCATGCTGCCAAGCGTGGGTCTGATTATCCTGATGTTGGTGCTCTGGTTCTACATGATGAACAAGGCAAACGGCGGTGCGGGCAATGCGATGTCTTTTGGCAAGGCCAAAGTAAAACAGCAGTCCGATCGGCCGAAAACCACTTTCAAGGACGTTGCCGGTGCGGATGAAGAAAAGGCGGAGCTTGAGGAAATTGTCGATTTCCTGAGAAGCCCGCGCAAGTTCACCGAACTTGGCGCGCGTATCCCCAAAGGCGTTTTGCTGATGGGCCCTCCGGGTACCGGAAAAACCCTTTTGGCGCGTGCGGTCGCAGGGGAAGCGGGAGTTCCGTTTTTCTCGATCTCCGGCTCCGACTTTGTGGAGATGTTTGTCGGCGTCGGCGCTTCCCGTGTGCGCGACCTGTTTGATCAGGCAAAGAAAAATGCGCCGAGTATTATCTTTATCGATGAAATTGACGCAGTAGGACGCCAGCGCGGCGCCGGGCTTGGCGGCGGACACGATGAGCGCGAGCAGACGCTCAACCAGCTGCTTGTAGAGATGGATGGTTTTACCGGCAATGAGAGCGTTATCATCATTGCGGCGACAAACCGCCGCGACATTCTGGATCCCGCCTTGCTGCGTCCAGGACGTTTCGACCGCGAAATTCTGGTTGGATACCCGGACGTCAAGGGAAGAGAGGCGATTTTGAAGGTTCATTCCCGCAACAAGCCCCTTGGCCCGGATGTGGATCTGGCTGTCATTGCTAAAACTACTTCCGGCTTTACCGGCGCGGATCTGGAAAACCTGATGAACGAGAGCGCCCTGCTTGCAGCGCGCAAAAATAAAAAGGCCATCACCATGGAAGAAGTGGAAGAGGCAACGATTAAAGTGGTTGCAGGGCCGGAAAAGAAATCCCATGTGGTCTCTGATAAAGAGAAAAAGCTCACCTCTTACCATGAAGCTGGCCATGCGGTGACGACTTTCTATGAGGATCCGGAAAATCCGGTTCATCAGATCTCGATCATTCCGCGCGGAATGGCGGGAGGATATACGATGTCCCTGCCGATTGAGGATAAAAACTATGTTCTTCAGAGGGATATGTTCGCTTCTCTTGTTACCCTGCTTGGCGGACGTGCGGCGGAAAAAATTATTTTGGATGATATCTCTACCGGGGCGTCCAATGATATCCAGAGAGCTACTCAGGTAGCCCGCAATATGGTGACCCAATACGGTTTTTCAGAAAAACTTGGTCCTATCCAATATGGAGCGGATCAGGGCGGCGGCGTATTCTTGGGGCGTGATTTTGGCCATACGCGCGATTATTCTGAGGAAATTGCGGGAGAAATTGATTCTGAAATCCGCAGGCTGATTGATTCTGCGTATACGAAGAGCCAGCAGATTTTGACGGAGCATATTGACCAGCTGCACCA
>CALDJI010000079.1 GCA_937901805.1 uncultured Clostridia bacterium
CCCCCGCTTTTCCCCCGCCGAAGGATTTCGAGAGGTGTTCACACGCAAGCAGATCCACAGCAATCAAGCCTCTTTCCTCTGTCGATTTTTGGACGAGCGGTACCAGGCCGCCCCAATCAGCAGCACGCCGTAGAGGATCATGCGGATTTCAGAAAACATCTGAAACAGGATGGTCGTCAGTTCCAGCCCCCCGGCGGCAAGCACCGTGCCGACAGGAGAGGAAAACCCTCCAATGACAACGGCTGCGACACAATCCATGGAACGCAGGAAGGTAAAATCCGACGGGCTGATAAACCCATTCTGCCCCGCCATCAATGCGCCGGCCAGCGCCCCAAGCGCCGCGCACAGCATCAGCGCCGTCCGGCGCTGGCGGACAACAGGAATCCCAATGGACTGAGCCGCCTGCAGATCGCTTTTGACTGCACGGAATTTCTGGAACATCCAGCCGCCCTCCATCCGTATAAAAAACAGGGTGCAGGCGGCAAGCAGGCACATAGACAAAACGGGCTGCGTGCGCTGCGGGATATTATACAGTCCGGACGCGCTGCCAAGCGGCTCGCAGTTTTGGAAAAAGATCCGCAGGACTTCCCCCGCGCCAATGGTTGCCATGGAAAAATAATCCCCCTGTAATCTGAGTATCGCAAAACTGAGCAGCCAGGAGACGAGCAATCCTGCAAATACTGCGCCCAAAACGGCGAGCCCCATGGACGCAAACGCCCCTGCCGGTTTGAGCGCCTTGAGGATCACACCCGCAGTATAGGCGCCTACAGCCAAAAAGCCCGCCTGACACAAAATCATCATATGGGAAACCGCATAACAGATGTAAACCCCCAGCGAAGCGAGACAGAGAATACCTACCCGCATCATTACCGTCTTTGCAAACCCCCGCATAGGCAGGGCGCTGAGAAGGACGGCGGAGAGGAGCAAAACGGCAAACAGAAGCCGGCTGTTCTTGTTCTTCATGCAATCCCTCCTCAGCTGCGTTTTGCGGCGCTGTTTTTTGGAAAAATTCCGGATGGGAAGAAAACAAGCACCGCCATCAGGATCAGAAAGGCCACGGCGTCTTTATAGGCGGAGCTGAGATAGACCGCGCAGGCCGTCTCTGCAAACGCCATGAGATAGGCCCCCAGCACAGCGCCGCTGATACTCCCGATCCCGCCAACCACGGCGGCTGCAAACGCCTTGAGCCCAATTGTCATGCCCATCAGCGGGTTCATGGAAAAAGCGCTTCCATACAAAATCCCCGCGCAGCCCGCCAGGGCGGAACCCAGGAAAAAGACCACCCGCGTAGGTTTTTCAATCCCTATTCCACACAGCTGCGCCGCCTCCCGGTTGCTTGCCACCGCCCGAATCCCCACACCGAGTTTCGTGTGATTTAACAGCAGGGACAGTGCGGCCAGAGCAACCGCTACCAGAAACACACAGGCCAGCTTGACGACAGTAAAGGACACCCCTCCTATCGTAACTACGGTATTTAAAGGACCGGGCGGGATGACATGGGGCTGGGCGCCAAAGAGGAGCATAAACCCATATTCCAGGATTAGGGAAACCCCTACGGCTGCAATCATCATGGTATCCTGATCCGTGGTCCTCCGGTAGACAAACCGTTCGCACAGCACGCCAAGCCCTCCGCACAGAGCCATGGAAACCACCAGAGCCAAGGGTAGCGGAAGGGAAAAGAATTTCATGCACAGATAACCGAGATAAGCGCCCATCATCATGAGATCCCCATGGGCAAAATTGACCAGCCGCAATACGCTGAATACCATGGTATAACCAATTGCAACCGCCGCATACAGGGAACCGAGCGACAGGGCGTTTACCAAATACTGCAAGGAATTCATCCACTCTCCTCCTCTGTTTTTACTGCAAAGCGCACGCCGTTTTCAATCCCGTTCAGCTGCACTTTCTTGACGGCATTATGGTTTTCATCAAAGGAAAATTCCCCGGTAACGCCGGAAAAAGAATCCATTTCCTCCAGCGCCTGCAATATCTCCTGCGGCTGCTCGCCTTCGGTTTCGATTGCCCAAAAGAGCAGCTTTGCCGCATCATACCCGAGCGCGCTGTAAGAACCGGGGTAATACCCATACTTCTGTTCAAATTTGTCTGCAAAACCCTCCAGAGAGGGCTCTCCCGGCGCATAGTGGTTGGTAAAATAAATCCTGCTCAGGTTTTCCTTTGCCCCGGCGAGTTCCTCCAGGGCGCCGGAATCAAACGAGTCTCCGCTTAAAAAAGCACAGTCCATCCCGAGTTCTCTTGCCTGACGGATGATCATGCCGGCCTCTGCATAAAACCCAGGCAGGTAAACGGCGTCCGGCTGCTGGGTTTTCAGTTTGGCAAGCTGGGCAAGGAAATCCGTATCTCCGGAAGTATAATACTCCTGTGTAATCACCGTACCGCCCAGCCATTCAAAATAGTTACAGAACACCCGGCTGGTTCCCCGGCTGTAATCGCTTCCCCCATCCGTGAATACGGCAACCCGGCGGTACCCCAGTGAATCGGCATATTCCGCCATGGCTTTGCCCTGCGCCGTATCCGTATAACAGATGCGGAACATCCTGTTTTCCTGCGTCTCTTCCGGGAGCAGGGCGTCCGATGTGGCGGAGGGGACAATTACCGGGACGCCCAAATCCCGGAGCAGTTCCGACTTGACCCCGCCGGAGGTGGAGGGACCGATCAGTGCGGCGCAGCCCTCGATATCCACCAGGCGCTGGGCGCAGACCGCAGAATCGTAGTTCTGGGAACGGTTATCCGCCTGCTTTAACACGATTGTTTTCCCACGGACGCCGCCTTTCGCATTCTGTTCCTCCACAGCCAGCGCGATCCCCTGCTGGCAGGCACGCCCATACTGTGCCAATGCACCGGATAATTCCAGATTTGCGCCGATATAGATTTTCCCCGCTTTTTTCACACAGCCCTGTAAGGGCAGCGCCAAAACAAGGCACAGCAGAAAAAGCGTCAGACGTATTTGCCATTTTTTCACCGTTATCACCCTGTGTTAACTGTATTCAGAAAAGGCAAAATCCATGACAGGCAAATTCTGCGCAGTAAAAAAGCCGGTGAAACCATTGGGTTTCACCGGCTGTAAATTCTGCTAAACCGATTAGTCTTCTACGTGGCTTTCAAGGAATTTGACAATGTCGCCGACAGTTTTGATGTTCTCGACCTCTTCATCGGGAACTTCTACGTCGAATTCTTCTTCCAGGGACATGACCAGATCCACGATATCCAGGGAATCCGCACCCAGGTCGTCGGTGATGTTTGCTTCCATCGTTACTTTCTCTTCATCCACATCGAGCTGCTCGCAAAGGATGTCTCTTACTTTTTCGAATACCATAATAGGCTCCTCCTCAGTCATTGATACTTGAAAATTCGGATGAATTGAAAGCGTCATCCGGCGCTTTGATTGCCTTATTCGGAAAAGGTTCCGATCTTGCGAAACTTATCATACCTTTTTTCCAGCAAGATATCAAGGGGTTCTTGCAAAAGTCTT
This sequence comes from uncultured Clostridia bacterium, assembly GCA_937901805.1. Classification (GTDB taxonomy): domain Bacteria; phylum Bacillota; class Clostridia; order Oscillospirales; family Ruminococcaceae; genus Pseudoruminococcus_B. The sequence goes on from CALDJI010000079.1 coordinate 3,494, forward strand.
GGCAAAACTTCCGCCAAATACTCAGAAATATTGCTGGCGCTGGCGACCGGATCCTTTTGAGAACCGCCTGCCGGCTCGGAGATGATATGTTCCGCCACCTGAAGTTCCAGCAAATCCTCCGCAGTAATGTGCAGGCTATTGGCAGCTTCCTTTTCGCGGGAAGCATCTTTCCAGATAATACTCGCGCAGCCGCGCGGGGAAATCACCGAATACAGGGCGTTTTCCATCATGGCGAGTTCATCGCACATCCCCAGCGCCAAAGCACCGCCGCTTCCCCCTTCGCCCAAAACAATGGAGACAATCGGGGTTTTGACATTAATCAATTCATAGAGATTGCGGGCAATCGCTTCCCCCTGCCCGCGTTCCTCTGCACCAATGCCGCAGTAAGCGCCGGAAGTATCGATAAAACAGATAACCGGGCGATGAAATTTTTCTGCCTGATGGATTAGCCGAAGGGCTTTTCGGTATCCCTCCGGATGGGCCATCGCAAAGTTGGACTTTTTGTTTTCCTCCAGATTGCGCCCACGCACATGGGAAATCACGGTAACCGGAATGGACTGGAATACGCCAATCCCACCGGTAATCGCCGGGTCGTCGCCATACAGCCGGTCGCCGTGCATTTCATAGTATTCATCAAAAATCATCGGGATATAGTCTCGTATGGTCGGCCGATCCTTGTCATGAACCATTTGGAGCCGCTCATATGCTGTCAAACGCGCCATAACCGCACCTCTTTCCTCCTAGATTGCCGTCCGGAACAAACCGGATAAGCCGGGCACTGCCGGTATCCTCAAACACTTTACCGCCCCGCCGGGGGAATTAGGATTCCACCCGCTTGACGCCGTGCGCCCGCAGCAGGCGATAGAGGGTCTTGCGCAGAACCGGGCGTTTTACAATCATATCCACAAAGCCGTGCTCCATCAAAAACTCCGCCGACTGGAAATCATCCGGCAGGCGCTGCTTAATCGTCCCCTCGATCACACGCCGACCGGCAAAGCCGACCAGCACCTTGGGCTCTGCGATGATAATATCGCCCAGCGAAGCAAAGGATGCAGTCACTCCGCCCGTCGTCGGATCGGTAAGTACGGTGATATACAGCAGGCCCGCATCGCTGTGCTTTGCCGCAGCAGCGGAGGTCTTTGCCATCTGCATCAGGGAGATGATCCCCTCCTGCATCCTGGCGCCTCCCGAGGCGGTAAAGAGGATTATCGGAAGACCCCGGACAGTTGCGCGTTCAAACGCGCGCGTCACCTTTTCCCCGACCACGGAACCCATGGACGCCATCATAAAACGGGAATCCATAATCCCAATGACGCAGGGATAGCCATGAATCGTACACTCCCCAGTCACAATGGCCTCTTTCATACCGGTTTCCTGCTGAATTTTTTCAATCTTTTCCGTATAATTTGGAAAATCAATCGGGTTGAGGGTCGTCATCCCGGCGTCATACTCCACAAAACTGTCCGGATCGGCAGTCATTGCCAGGCGTTCTTTTGCAGAGATACGGGCATGGTACCCACAATTGCCGCAAACCTTTTTATCCCGTTCAAAGTCCTCCATAAATTCCACATGCTGGCAGCGGGGGCATTTAAACATCATATTGGAAGGAATATGAACAGAATTGGAAGAGGAGGTCTTTTTAACATCGACCTTCATCCGTTCTTTTACCTTCTGAAACAAATCCTCCATCAAGGGGATCAACTTCCCTTCTCTGAGGTTCTCCCTGTGCGGACACAGGGGATTTAAATCAGATTTTTATGGGTGAGAAAGCCGACGTCAAAATTGCCGGACACAAAGTCCTCATCCCGTAATAAGTTTAACTGAAAATCTATATTGGTGTCAACGCCTTCGACGATAAATTCTGCCAATGCCCAGCGCATTTTTTTAATCGCTTCCAGCCTGGTCGGCGCATGGACAATCAGTTTGGCGATCATGGAATCATAGTGCGGCGTGATCTCATAGCCCTGATAGACCGCAGAATCCACACGGACACCCGGTCCTCCCGGCATATGCAGGGAGGTAATCACCCCGGGAGACGGACGGAAATTATATTTCGGGTTTTCCGCATTGATCCGGCACTCGATAGCGTGGCCGCGGACAGAAATATCCTTCTGCTCAAAGGGGAGGTGCTCCCCGGCGGCGATCAGGATCTGGTGCTTGACAAGATCGACGCCGGTCACCCATTCCGTGACCGGGTGTTCCACCTGAATACGGGTATTCATCTCCATAAAATAGAAGTCCCCGTTTTTGTCGAGCAGAAATTCAATTGTCCCGGCATTGTAGTAATTGACTGCGCGCGCCGCTTTGACAGCGGCTTCGCCCATTTTCTGCCGCAGCTGCGGCGTCATGGTTTCGGCAGGGGAAGGGGATTCCTCAATAACCTTCTGATTCCTGCGCTGGATTGAGCAGTCGCGCTCCCCTAGATGGACAATATTCCCGTGCTGATCCGCAAGGATCTGGATTTCCACATGACGGGGGTTTTCAATAAACTTTTCAATATAGACCCCATCGTTGCCAAAAAACAAGAGAGCCTCCTGGCGAGCCGCATTGTAAGCGCCCTCCAGCTCTTCTTCCTTATGTACGATGCGGATACCCCGCCCGCCTCCGCCGGCGCTTGCCTTAATCATGACCGGATACCCAATCCGTCTTGCAACCTCGCGCGCTTCAATAAGATCCGGCACTTCCCCGTCGGAGCCGAGCACCACCGGGACGCCCACGCGCTTCATGGTCTCTTTTGCCATCGCCTTATCGCCCATCAGATCCATGGCAGAGGGATCCGGGCCGATAAAGACAAGCCCGCACTGGGCACATTTACGTGCAAAATCCGCATTTTCCGATAAAAAGCCAAAACCCGGATGGACAGCCTGCGCCCCCGTCACCTGGCAGGCGGCCAAAATGGAACCCATATTCAAATAGCTGTCCTTGGTTGCAGCCGGACCGATACAGACTGCCTCATCCGCAATCTGGGCGTGCAGGGCCGATTTATCCGCCGTCGAATAGACGGCGACCGTCTGAATCCCGAGTTCCCGGCAGGCACGGATAATCCGGACGGCGATTTCCCCGCGGTTTGCAATCAAAATTTTCTGAAACATCTGCTTCGCCCCTTTTTGATTACTTGGAGAGGGCAAAGGAGAGCTCCGCAGTGACGACTTTTTTCCCGTCCACAGTTGCAACCGCTTTGCCAAAGCCAATCGGGCCTTTCCATTTTGTCATCTCAATCGAGAGGGTCAGCGTATCCCCCGGGTTGACCTGACCGCGGAAACGGGCCTTATCAATCCCGGTAAAAAAGGCAAGTTTCCCCTTATTTTCCGGCAGGGACAGGGCGCACACCGCGCCTGCCTGGGCGAGCATTTCGATCATCAGTACGCCCGGCTGTACCGGATGGCCCGGAAAATGCCCACGGAACCAATCTTCTTCCGGCTTCAGATATTTCTTCGCCACACAGCGCACACCCGGTTCCAACTCTTCGACTTCATCAATGAGCAGAAAGGGATCGCGGTGCGGGATAATTTCCTTAATTTGTTCTAAATTCATTAAAGGCATCTTTTGTTCCCCCTTTACCCGATATACAGGATCGGCTGGCCGTATTCCACTGCCTCGCCGTTTTGTACACAGATTTCTTTTACCGTCCCGTCCACTTCACTGGCGATCTCATTCATCAGTTTCATGGATTCGATGATAAAGAGGACGTCCCCTTTTTTCACCTGAGAACCAACCGTAACGAACGGGGGTTTCTCCGGAGAAGGAGCCGCATAAAAAGTCCCGACAATCGGGGAAACCACCGGCGTACCGGAATGAACCGGCTGCTGCTCTTCTGCAACGGGGGCAGAGGGCACGGAAACAGGGGATACCGCTGCTGCAGACGGCTGCTGTGCAGCAGCTGCTTCTACCACGATCTGCTCTTTGGAAAAGCTCAGACGGAAGCCCTCGTCTTCCAGTTCCATCCCTGTTAACCCACACCGGGAAAAACTGAGCATTAAGTCCTTAATGCTCTCTGTTGTCAGTTCTAATTTTGCCATATTGCTATAGCCCTCCTCAATCTCATGTCAGCACAGGAAGGAACCCTGTGTATCCCTTTGCAGATTATACCTTTTTCAGACACAATGTTGCATTGTGTCCACCAAATCCTAGGGAATTGGACAAAACCACCTTCAAATCTGCTTTGCGCGCCCCATCGGTCACATAGTCAAGATCGCACTCCTCATCCGGTACCTGGAAGCCCACAGTCGGCGGCAAAATCCCTTCTTTGAGGGCGAGAGCGCTGATAATCGCCTCGACAGCGCCCGCAGCGCCGAGCAGATGCCCGGTCATGGATTTTGTGGAGCTGATCGCCGTATGGTAGGCAGCGTCCCCCAGCGCCAGTTTGATTGCCGTTGTCTCAAATGCATCGTTGATGGGCGTTGAGGTTCCATGGGCGTTGATATAATCCACCTCTTCCGGCTTGACACCGGCCTCTTCCATAGCGAACTGCATCGCTTTGCTTGCAGCAACACCGTTCGGATTCGGGCTGGTCATATGGTATGCATCCCCGGTTGCGCCGTAACCGGAAATTTCTGCATAAATGGTCGCACCGCGCGCAACGGCATGCTCATATTCTTCGAGCATCAGCGCGCCCGCTCCTTCTCCCATGACAAAACCGTCGCGCTCCTTATCAAACGGGATGGAGGCGCGATCCGGATCTTCACTGGAGGAGAGGGCCTTCATATTGGCGAAACCGGCCACGGCCAGTTTGACAATCGCCGCTTCCGATCCGCCGGTCAGAGCAGCGTCCAGATAACCGGCCTTGATCTGGCGGAATGCTTCCCCAATCGCATGGTTGGCAGAAGCACATGCGGTTACAGTTGCAAGGTTCGCCCCTTTGAACCCATGGCGCATGGAAATCATACCCGGGGCCATATTGGAGATCATCATCGGGACAAAAAACGGGGAAACCCTTCTGGGTCCAGCGGTTTTAAATTTATCATATTCCTCGCACAGCGTGTCAATACCGCCAATCCCGCTGCCAAAGATCACCCCAATACGGAACGGGTCGAGATCTTTAAAATCGGTTCCCGAATCCTTAACCGCCATGTCCGCTGCCGCTACCGCAAACTGGCAGAAGCGATCCATTCTCCGAGCCTCTTTTTTCTCAATAAAATCCGTCGGCTCAAAATCGTTTATCTGTGCTGCAACTTTCACTTTTAAATCAGAGGTGTCAAACCGGTCAATCATACAAAAACCATGGTTTCCCGCTTTGACCGATTCCCACATTTTTTCTGTTCCAATCCCGATCGGCGTGATTGCCCCGATACCGGTAACCACTACTCTTCTCATATCGATCCTCCTGTTTGATAAAAACAAACCGGGGAAAAATCCCCTTCCAGCATTCCTTCTTTTCCGCTGACAAACTACATGGACATCGCGCCGTCAATGACGATAACCTGCCCGCTGACGTAATTGGCATCCTCCGAAGCGAGGAATGCAACAACACCCGCAACCTCTTCCACGGTACCAAACCGGCGGAGAGGAATGGAGGCAAGCGCGCCCTCTTTTACCTTTTCCGGAAGGACTTCGGTCATCTTGGTTTCAATAAATCCCGGGGCAACCGCATTGACCGTGATGTTTCTCGGTCCAAGCTCCTTCGCCCCGGTCAGCGTCATTCCGACCACACCTGCCTTTGCCGCAGAATAGTTGATCTGCCCTGCATTGCCGTAAAGCCCTGCCACAGAGGAGATATTGATGATTTTCCCATGTTTTTGTTTAATCATCACACCGGACGCATGACGCATCATATTAAAAACGCCTTTATAGTTGACGTTCATAACCGCATCGAACTGCGCTTCGGACATTCTTGCCATCAGGCCGTCTTTTGTAATACCAGCATTGTTGACAAGGACATCCAGGGAACCAAAGCGTGCGGTAACTTCCTTTACCATGCGTTCGCACTCATCAAATTTGGAAACATCTGCCAAGAAGCATTCTGCTTCCACGCCAAAGGCGCGGCATTCCTCTGCGACTTTGATGCCGGAGGCATCCCTTGTTGCTTCATTATAACAGTTGATGGCAACGTTATACCCATCTTTTGCAAAGCGTTTTGCAATGCAGGCACCAATCCCCTGCTCCGCCCCGGTAACCAAAACTGTTTTATTCAAAATAAGTTCCCCTTTCCCTGTTTTCAGGAATATTTCTTCAGCAAGTTTTCCGCCTGGAAAACAATTTCTTCCAAAATTTTCTTTGCGCTCTGGCATCCATGCACCAGTCCGGCAATCTGTCCGGCCATATAGCTTCCGGATCTTCTTCCTGCACAGCCCTTCTCAGGGAATCCATGGTCAGCCGCTCAATTTCTTCAAAAGCAGCGCCGTTTTTCTCCATTTCCAGCAGACGTTTGGAAAGCGGGCTTTTCAAGGAGCGCACGCCGCGTCCAAACGTCCTGCCCGTCACAATCGTATCGGAATCGGAGGCATCCAGCACCATCTGTTTGTAGGTTTCACTGATACGGCATTCTTCTGCGGCAAGAAAGCGGGTGCCCATCTGGATCCCCTCTGCGCCGAGCATCAGGGAAGCGGCCAATCCTCTTCCATCGGCAATCCCCCCTGCGGCAATTACCGGAATACGGACGGCGTCCGCCACCTGGGGAACAAGCGCCATGGTCGTCATTTCCCCGATATGGCCGCCAGATTCGCATCCTTCCGCCACAACCGCGTCTGCGCCCGCCTTTTCCATCTTTTTTGCAATGGCAACCGAAGGAATCACCGGAACCACCTTTACCCCTGCTTCTTTGAGAGCGGGAATATATTTTGCCGGATTTCCAGCACCCGTTGCAACGACTGCCAGGTGTTCCTCTATCGCGAGCTGAACCAGATCCGCAGAATGCCCGCTCATCAGCATGATATTAAGTCCAAACGGCTTGTCCGTCAATTCTTTTGCCCGCAGGATCTCCCCGCGCACCGTTTCCGCAGGAAGAGAAGCCCCCGCCAGCAGCCCCAGCCCCCCGGCATTGGAAACCGCCGCTGCAAGAACAGCGTCCGATACCCAGGCCATACCGCCCTGGATGACCGGGTGCTGGATATGGAATAATTCTGTAATTCTGGTTCTCATCTGCCTTCTCCTTACCATTCAAAAACTGCAGCCGCATAGGTCAGGCCCGCGCCAAAGCCGACGACCACAATTTTATCTCCTGGGCGGAATGTACCGCGTTTATTGTATTCATCCAGGCAGAGAGGGACGCTGGCACTGGAAGTATTCCCATATTCTGCAACATTGATCAGGAATTTTTCCATAGGCAGGCCAAGCGTTTTTGCCGCGGTCTGTACAATCCGGATATTTGCCTGATGCGGCACAATATAGTCAATATCGGACAGAGAAAGCCCCGCGCGCTCCACTGCACGCTCCACTGCCTCCGGCATGGCCTTGACTGCAAATTTATAAACCGCACGGCCGTCCATATACAAAAAATGATCCCTTGCACCGGAAAAACCGTCCGGGTAATCAGACCCTTTCGTTGAGAACGGGTTGAGGTTATCATGTGTCCTTGCATAGAGTACGTGCGCGTCATGCGCATCCATTGCAAGATAGGAGGCATAGATCCCTTCCCCCAGCGTGAGCACCGCCGCTCCCGCCCCGTCGCCGAACAGCACGCAGGTAGAACGATCCGTATAATCGGTAATTTTGGAAAGCGTTTCCGCTGAGACAAGCAGCACGGTTTTTGCCGCTCCGGTGACCAGGTAGCGGTATGCAGTATCCATGCCATAGACAAATCCGCTGCATGCGGCGTTCAAATCCATTCCGAAAGCGTTGAAAGCCCCGATTTTCCGCTGGACCATGCTCGCCACAGACGGACTGTAAAAGTCATTGGTGACCGTAGTGACCAAGAGCAGATCGATTTCTTCCGCAGAAATTCCCGCATGACGGAGCGCGTCCTCCGCAGCTTTGGACGCCATCAGCCAGGTGGGTTCCCCGTCTGAAATATGCCGCACTTTCATCCCGGTGCGGGTGGTAATCCATTCGTCCGAAGTATCGACGATTTTTGTGAAGTCCTCATTGGTTACGAGATTATCCGGTGCATACCTTCCGGTTGCCAGTACCTTGATACCCTTCATTTCAAAAACTCCCTCTTGCGTTCGCATTGTGATTATGTTATATATTAAACAGATGAATTTGTAAAAAACATACAGCTTCACATTTAACTATATTAGTCTTTTCACCAGAGGTTTGTCAATTAATTTTTTGTGAACACGGAGGGTGTTTTTATGTCGAAAAAAGCATATCTTTTCTGCGGGCAGGGCTCCCAGTACAATGGAATGGGCAAGGAACTCTACGATTCCTTTGCACCGGCACGCCATGTATACGACACTGCCTGTGAAGTGCTCGGTTATGATCTCAAGGAGCTTTCCTTTGGGGAAAGCGGGGAAAAAATCAACCAAACACAGTATTCCCAGCCGTTAATTTATACCCACTCCCTGGCTGCCGTTTACAGCCTGGAAGAGAGTTGCGGAAAGCCGGACGCCGTTGCCGGGCACTCGTTAGGGGAGTATGCTGCCCTGACCTATGCCGGCGCTTTTGATCTTCAAACCGGGCTTCAAATTATCGCAGCGCGTTCTGCCGCCATGCAGAAAGCCGCTCAGCAGCATCCAGGAGCTATGTATGCCATCATCGGAAGCGACAACGGCACCATTGCAAAAATCTGTGAGGAAACTGCCGGTTTCGTCACCCCGGTCAATTTTAACACCCCTGCGCAGACAGTCATTGCCGGGGAACCGGAAGCTGCCCAGGCTGCGGCGGATTCCCTTTCCGCAATGGGAGCAAAGGCAGTAAAACTCGCTGTCAACGCGGCATTCCATTCCAAACTGATGGCAGACGCCGCAGAGGAATTCTATGAGAAAATCAAGGATTTCCAATTCCACGAGCCAAATCTCGCCGTATTTTCCAATGTCACCGGCGCAGCGCTCCCCAAAGACACTGATTTGCCCCGCTATCTGAAAAAGCACCTGGTTTCTCCCGTCCAGTTTGTCACAGAAATGCAGAATATGGCAAACGCCGGAATCGACACTTTTGTTGAATTCGGTCCCGGGAAAACGCTGACCTCCTTCGTCCGCAAATTTTCCAGAACCTATACCGTCTGCAATGTGGATACATTGAAAAGCTATGAAAAAACCATCGCAACGTTAAAAAAGTAAAAACCGGATATTCTGTTCCAGCCTCTGTCATCTTATGACAGAGGCTTTTTTATCGATAAGAAAAAGCCCGGTGCATTCCTGCACCGGGCCAATTTCCTATAAGATTTACAGCTGTTTGAGTTCCTTCAAACAATGCGCACAGATATTCTTACCTTTATATTGGATAACATCTTCCGCATCATTGCAAAAAATGCAGGCTGGCTCATATTTTCTTAGAATAATGTTTTCGTTGTCGACATAGATCTCTAACGAATCTTTTTCATTGATATTGAGCGTACGACGCAGTTCTGCCGGAACCACAATTCTACCCAGGTTGTCGACCGGTCTTACAATTCCTGTTGATTTCATGCCAAATTCCTCTCTTTCCACATAGTATCATCTTTTGACATAAATATAGCTTAATTTTCAAAAAATGTCAATAAATGTATTTGCGAGTTTTGAAATTGTTCACATAAAGCCCATTTTTAAGGGATATTTTTCCATATTTTCCACAATAGGGGGCGCAGTCAATGATGTCTTATGTTTTTTTGGGACTTATTTTTCTATCCGTTGTGTTCGGATTTTTAACCGGGAGAATCGCACAAGTCTCCAACGCCGCGCTGGACGGCGGGATACAGGCAGTCACCCTGTGCATCAAATTAATGGGGGCCATGTGCCTGTGGTCCGGGGCAATGAAGATTGCACAGCAAGCCGGCCTGACCAAGCGCTTGGCCCGGATGCTCTCCCCGCTGTTAAAACTCCTGTTTCACGGAATCCGTCCGGAATCCAAAGCAGCGCAGGCCATTTCCATGAACATGATCGCAAATTTTCTGGGACTTGGCAATGCGGCCACCCCTTTGGGGATTGCCGCAATGAAAGAGCTTTCGAAATCCGCTCCAGACCCTTCGGCCGCTTCCAACCACATGGTCACATTCGTAGTGCTCAACACCGCTTCTCTTCAGCTGATCCCGACAACAATCGCCACCCTGCGGCTTGCCCATGGAAGCGCCGCCCCCATGGAAATCCTCCCCGCAGTATGGCTCTGCTCCGCGCTGTCTGTTACGGTTGGAGTCATTATGGCAAAACTGCTCGCAAAAAAGGAGGAAAACCGTTATGCGGACCATCGCTGACTGCATGATTCCATTGATTTTGTGCGGGATTTTGCTTTATGGAGTCCTGCATGGAGTCCCTGTTTTTGACGCCTTTCTGGAGGGCGCCAAAGAGGGGATTTCCACTTCTTTTGGAATTTTGCCCGCGCTGATTGCCCTGATGACCGGTATTGCCATGTTCAGCACCTCCGGAGCGCTCGATATTTTGGTCAACGCCCTGCGTCCTCTGTGCGAAGCAATCGGATTTCCACCGGAAACCATTCCGCTCGCCCTGCTGCGCCCGATTTCCGGAAGCGGCGCACTTGCTATTTATGAAAGCATCCTGAATACCTATGGTCCGGACAGCTTCATTGGAAAAGTGGCGAGCGTCATGCAGGGATCTACGGAAACCACCTTTTACACCATCGCCGTCTATTACGGAGCGGTCCAGGTTAAAAAGACAAGGCACACTGTACCGAGCGCCCTGAGCGCGGATCTCACAGGATTCCTGATGAGTGTGGCTGCCGTCCGTCTGCTCCTTTTCTAAAGGCAGGGAGTGATATCGGAAAGCCTCTCAAAAATCCAGGTGGGATGGATGGTTCCCTGCCGCTCCATTTCCCGGGTAGTCACTCCGGTCAAAACCAGAATGCTGGCGACATCGTGATTTGCACCTATGGCAATATCCGTTTGCAGGCGATCCCCCACAAAGACGATCTCCTCTTCACGGACCTTCTTTTTATGCTTGACCATTTCGATGGTTTCCCGATAGGGTTTTCCGACATATCTCGGATATGCACCGCCGGTGGAAACAGCAATCATCGCCGTAAAAGACCCGCAGTCGGGAATGGGGCCGTCGGCGGTCGGACAGTTCTCATCCGGGTGGGTGCAGAAATACTCCGCCCCCTGTCGGACAAAAGTACAAACCCGTTCCATTTTATGATAGGTCAGTTCCTTATCAAAAGTCAGCACCACGATCTCGGGGGAACTCTCGGTCAAGAGGATTCCCTCCTGCTGAAACTGGGCATATGTCTCCCCTGTTGCACACAGGTAGACGCTTTTTCCCGGGCGTTCCCTTTTTAAAAAATCAATCATCACATCTGCGGATGTGGCGATATCATTCTCCGTAGTGGAAATCCCCATTTTTCTAAGTTTTTCCACATACTTTTGTGTACTTGTGGAAGAATTATTTGTAAAGAATAGATAATCTCTTCCGGTTTCCCTTACCCGTTTTAAAAAGTCAAGAGCGCCGGGAAACGGTTTCCCATCCAGATAAAATGTCCCGTCCAAATCCAGGACAAACAGTTTTTTGTCTTGCAAACAATGCTTCATGTCCTATCCTCCTTGTGATAACATCCGGAACGCTGATTTTTTTCCTGAAAATGCGCGCGAAAATATGTATCGGAAAGATCACTGATATAAAAAGAGAGTTCCTGTACAGTATAGTTTATTTTCCTCTCCAGCCAGTCCAGATAGATTTGATAACATCCCACAGACAGAAACCCGACCGCAAAATCCAGTCTTTCTTTCGGAAAATTGCAGGGGACATAATAGTTTTGCCGAATCTTATCCCTGAAAAAATTCTCCAGCAACGTCTGGCACAATTCGAAAAAATGCGTGTACTGCCGGTTTTTTAAAAAATAGAGGATTGCTGTGCGGTGAAGAGATAAAAACTCCAGGATTTCTTCTACCACTTCCTGTGAATTCTCCGTATGACGCAGTTTTTCAATCATGAATTCTACTCGCTGTATATATTCCTGCTCAATCTCCTCAAATAGGGCATAGATATCGGCATAATACTGGTAAAAGGTAGAGCGGTTGATATCTGCCAATTCGCACAGACCCGCTACCGTGATCTCCGTAACCGCCTTTTTCCCGGACAGGGTTTCAAAGGCCTGCCAAATCCTTTTTTTGTTTTTCGAATCCGTCTGTCCATGGGATTTCCTTTCCGACAATTTGATCAAAGCTGTTGGATATCCGACACTGCCCGCCATATTGCGGATAGTATTGCGTCTAAAAACTATTATAATATGAATTGGTTAACAAAAAAAGCCGTTTAAGGAGGTATTTTATGAAAAATTATATGGATTTGTCTGGGAGGGTTGCCATCGTCACCGGTGCGTCCTCTGGGCTGGGATATGAATACTGCAAGGCATTGGCGGAAAATGGAGCGAAAGTCGCTGCTTTTGCCAGAAGAGCCGACCGTCTGGAAAAATTAAAGGCGGAAATTGAAGCAGCGGGTGGAACCTGCCTGCCCGTCCCCTGTGATGTCAGCCGGGAACAGCAGGTCATTGACAGTGTCAAAACGGTGGCCGACACCTTTGGCAGGATTGATATCCTGGTCAACAATGCCGGAATGATCGCCTATTGCCCCACTACAGATCTTCCGCTTCAGGACTGGCAGAAAGTTGTCGACGTCAGCCTGACAGGATACTTTCTGATGAGCCGTGAATGCGGAAAATATATGATCAAACAGGAATACGGCAGAATCATCAATACAGGCTCCATGTTCGGCATGATCTGCGGAAAGGATCATCCCATCTTGGCATACAATGCAACAAAAGGGGCTGTTCCAAACTTTACACGCAGTCTTGCACAGGAATGGGCAAAATACAACATCACTGTCAATGCAATTGCACCGGGGCAGTTCCCGTCTGAGATGATGGTATTCGACGAAGCCACCCTGCAATACCTAAAACAGCGCTGCCCCATTCCCCGTCCCGGCAGGATAGAAGAACTTTGCGGACAGCTGCTCCTGTTTGCTTCGGAATCCAGCTCCTATACAACCGGACAGACCATCTGTATTGACGGCGGATGGACCTGCGTATAAAACGTATACAAACTGTAAAATCCCCCCGCAGTTTTCATTTGCGGGGGGATTTTACTGCTGTTTTAAAAATAATCGGAAAAATAAGGTTTCTCAACTGGAATCAGCCGTTCCAGCAAATGCACCATATAGTATTCTGTTTTCAGCCTTGCATGGTTATATAAAAATGTCGGGCGTTTATACCCCATCAACATCGTGGTCAATGTTTGGATATTGAGTTCCACGACATTGACTGAATCGTTTTCTTCCACCCGCTCGCAAACCACTTCTTCGTCTTCCCAGTAGACAAGGAAGTTCCCGTTATTCCAGGGAACCACCGGATCATCCACTTTAAAATGGAGACGGAAATCCTTTTGCAGCATCTGAAACGGATACCGCATCAAAAATTCCCGAACATCGACAATCCGTGCCATAATATACGGTTCGATCGTCTCTACAATCTCGCTGTCTTCAAACAAAAATGCCATCGGCTCCCCAGTATAGTTAAACCCTTTGACCTGTTCAATCATGGAAAAGTGCGCGCTGATATAGTTCCACAGCCCATAGTTTGCCTCATTATTGAGATAAACGAGTTCTTTAATATAAAAAATTTCATTTTCGATATAGTATACCACATACCCAAGGGGCTTGCCCTTATCATTATAATAAACGGCGGCAATCATATCCTCGTTATCCCAGCGCCAGTACTCTTCCCATTCCAATTCCCCACGGATCAGCGCCCCGTGGCGCTGCATGGTAAAATATTGGTGCACATTGCGCAAATCCTCATCATCCAGGCTCACCCGTTTGACCATCCCCGGAACCGGGCGCATTTTAGGGAGCTGGGTATCCTTAATGGTATAAGTGATTTTATCAGATGCAATCTCCCAGCCCTGTTTCCGATAAAACGGAATGGAATAAGGGTATAAAAAGGAAATACTCTGCCCATTTTCCCGCATATGGTGCAGCGCATGCTTGATAAGCGAGTGAATCAGGCCCCGTCCGGCATATTCCGGATAGGTAGCGACCCCTGTAATTCCGCCCATTTCGTAGATTTCATCGTAAATATTGACCCTCATGGGATAGACGACCACCATGGAAGCCAAAGTCCCTTTATAAAACCACCCCAGAACATAGGAGGACTTTAAAATTGGGGTTTTTGCATATTTAATTTCCTCATCTTCCCATCCGCTTTTTACCAACTCATCCGTGGTTACCTGAAAAGCATACCGCAGCAGATCATTAAATTGCTCCAGATCGTCCTCCGTCAGTTCGCGCATGAGAAAATCCCCGTTTTTCTTGATAAACGACTCGTTTTCCATTCATCCCACCCTCATTCATGCTATCATCAGAACACATGTAAGCGCCTGGCTTTTTTGGCCTTTGTTGCAGCTTTTTCCATTTTTTTGCAGAAAAGAAGCGCTTTTCCTGTTTTGGAAGGGGAAAAACTGTTTCACCAAAGCAGATAAAAATATCCTATCCCATTTTCCCGTCTACGGGGAAATCCTTTCCACATGTCTTCCTTCCGGCAGTGGAAAATTGTTTCCTTTTTATTTCCACAGAAACACAATACCTATCCTCCTAATCCGGAAAGCCGATCAAAACGCTTTGCAGACAGGCACGCCAATACCCGTTCTCCAAGCCGCAGAAAAAGCGTTCTCTTCCCATAAGACGTTCATGCGGCTCGGAGATACTCTTCCGGTTCCGATCGGGAGGATGTCCTGCAATACGGACAAAATTCCCAAAAGGCATCCCTAAGAGGGCTTTTCATAAGCTTCGGCACAGGGAAAATATGACCGATAAAGCAGGTTGTTCCCTTCTCTGCAATCAGATAACTCCTCATATAGAGATCCATTCCCCCAGCATATGCAATACAGGAATTGTTCATAACAATAGGATTATTATAGCATACCCTTTGTGTGAAAAAAAGAAAAGCCCTGTCAATTTTGCTTCTTTTGCGGAAGAAGAGAAAATCCTCCCAGAAAACAAATCAATATTTTCCAGATTTCAACAGCTTATTTGTGAAAAGTTTAAAAATCGGAAAAGAAAATCCTCTTTCGCCCTACAGGTTTCTGCGAAATATTCTCCCGGACAAGCCTAGAATAGTATC
>CALDJI010000080.1 GCA_937901805.1 uncultured Clostridia bacterium
TTATTGGTCCCAGCAGCGGTATGGGACGGAGGAACTTCTGGATTTTGATTGCGCTTTTGATCCCCAAACCAATATTAAATATGGGACTTATATCCTCAAACTCCTCTATGATGAATTCGGTGAAAATGATCTGGTATTTGCCGCCTATCATGCTGGGCGCGGGAACGTCCTGGCCTGGCTGGAAGACCCCGCATATTCTCAGGACGGTGTGTTGACCGATATTCCGGCGGATACCAAGCATTATATTCATAAAGTGAATCAGGCGCTTAGTATGTATTATAAGCTATATGATTTCTAAATTTTATTAGGAGGTAATTACCATGGAAGATTGTAAAAAGACCTATGGGGAGCAGCTGGCAGAAGAACTCTGCTACGCTCCGAAACATGCAGGTGAAGTCATCAGCGATGAAGAACTTGCAAATGCCAATGCGTTTTGTGAAGAGTATAAAACCTTTTTAGACAACGCAAAAATTGAGCGTGAGGCAGTTAACACCTCCATCGGATTGGCCAAGGAAAAGGGATATACGGAATTTGTTCCTGGTTTCCATTATCAGCCGGGCGATAAGGTATATTACAATAACCGCGGCAAAGCCGTAATCTTTTCCACAATCGGAACCAAATCGCTCAAAGAGGGCGTGCGCATTGCAGCGGCCCACATCGATTCCCCAAGATTGGACCTCAAGCCGAATCCGCTCTATCAGGATAATGACCTTGCATATTTAAAGACCCACTATTACGGCGGTATCCGCAAATACCAGTGGGCAACGCTTCCGCTTGCCCTGCATGGTGTTGTGATCACCCGGGATGGGAAAACCGTCACTGTAAACATTGGAGAAGATGAAAGCGATCCTGTGTTCTGCACGACGGATTTGCTCCCGCATCTGGCGGCAAACCAGAACAAGAGAACCCTGGCAGAGGGGATTCAGGGCGAAGAACTCAACATCCTCATCGGCAGCATGCCGCTGAAAGACGATAAGGCAGGGGAAAAGGTAAAACTCAATATCCTCAAAATCCTGCATGAGAAATATGGGATTGTGGAGTCCGATTTCCTCTCGGCAGAACTGTCCGCTGTTCCAAGGGAAAAGGCCAAAGATCTTGGTTTTGACCGCAGCATGATCGGCTCTTACGGCCATGACGACCGCGTATGCGCCTATACTGCCCTGATGGCGGAGTTCGGCGCTCTCAATCCGGAATATACCACGGTCACCGTTCTGACAGATAAAGAAGAAGTCGGAAGCGACGGCAACACCGGTCTCAATTCCTCTTACATGAAGTATTTCATTGAGATGCTTGCGGAAACCGAGGGGATTCCCGTCCACTATGTCCTCACGAAATCCAAATGCCTGTCTGCGGATGTCAACGCGGCTTTTGATCCAACCTTCCCGGATGTCTCTGAGAAGAACAACTGCAGCTATCTTAACAAGGGCGTTGTCATCACCAAATACACCGGTTCCAGAGGAAAAGGCGGCACATCCGACGCCTCCGCAGAGTTCATGGGTGAAGTGCGCCGCATGCTCGATGCAAATGAGGTTGTTTGGCAGATTGGCGAGCTTGGAAAAGTCGATATGGGCGGCGGCGGAACCGTTGCAAAATATATTGCAAACCTGGATGTCGATGTCGTCGATCTCGGCGTTCCCGTGCTTTCCATGCACGCCCCGTTTGAAGTGGTTGCAAAAACGGATGTCTATATGACTTACCGTGCTTTCTCCTGCTTCTACGGAAACAAATAGTTAATTGGTGCGTTCAGGGGGACAGCAGCTGCTGTCCCCCTGTTTTTTCTGTTTGTATGTTGTTGAAAAAAGAGAGAGGATACGGTAAAATAATCGATATGGTTTCCGGCAGCGGGAATCCAATGGAAAAGGAAGGTGCTTTCATGAATCCAGTACTCAAATACCGCGGGGGAAAATCCCGTGAAATCCCACAGTTTTCCCGCTATATCCCCAAACAGTACGGCCGCTATCTGGAACCCTTCCTGGGGGGAGGCGCGCTCTATTTTTATCTGGAGCCGGAACATGCGGTGCTTAACGATATCAACCCCCGGCTGATGAATTTTTACCGGGATCTCAGGGACCGCTACCCACAGATGCGTTTACAGCTGGAGGAACTGCAAACGCTCTATGAGAAAAATCAGGCGGAGTACCGGCGTTTGAAAGAACAGCACCCAGAAGCCCATGTCCCTAACGCCAACGAGGAACTGTATTACCGGATGCGGGAACTGTATAACCATCCGGATGGCACTTATCTGGAAAGTGTCCTGTATTATTTTATCAATAAAACGGCCTATTCCGGGATGATCCGATATAACCGAAATGGAGAATATAATGTCCCTTTCGGCCGCTATCAGCATCTGAATACAGGGATCGTCACCGCGCAGCACAGCAGCCTGCTCCAGAATGCGCAGCTGCTTTGCGGGGATTACAGCGCGGTTTTTGAGAGGGCGCAGCCGGATGACTTTATGTTCCTCGATCCTCCTTATGACTGTGTGTTCAATGACTATGGAAACCAGCAGCTGGAAAACGGCTTTGACGAGACACAGCAGCGAAGGCTTGCGGCAGATTTTAAAAACCTGCGCTGCCGGGCGCTGATGGTGATCGGCGGCACTTCCCTGACCAGGGAACTCTATCAGGGTTATATTGCCGGGGAGTACGGCAAAACCTATGCGGTGAATATCCGCAACCGTTTCCGCCATGAGAGTACGCATTTAATCCTCTGCAATTATTAAAAAATCCCCCGGCGGATATATCCTGCCGGGGGATTTTGGGATCTGCGGAATCACGGACACTCTGTGATAGAATATAAATCGGTACGCCGCGCCGACAAAATGGGGAGCTGTTTTCTCACGGCGTCCGCTTTGTCCAGGTCAATTTCAGAGAAGAGGATTCCCTCCTCAAATCCAAGCTGCCCGAGGACGTCTCCCCAGGGGGAGGCGACCAGAGAGTGACCATAGGAGAGATAGGAGGCGTCCGGGTTTTGCGCCGGGGCACATGCCGCGGTGAAAAGCTGATTATCCAGTGCCCTTGCTCTCAGCGTCAGTTCCCAGTGCGCCGGACCGGTTGTCATGTTGAAAGCGGATGGGAGCAGGATCAGTTTGGCGCCGCGCAGGGCCATCAGGCGAAACGGCTCTGCAAAACGCATGTCAAAACAGATGGCAACACCAATGGTTCCATACTCTGTCTTCACTGTGGTGACGGCGTTCCCGGCAGTCAGAATGTCGGATTCTCGAAAAGAAACCCCGCCTTCTACGGCAATGTCGAACAGATGGGCTTTGCGGTGTCGTCCGATCAAAGCGCCGGTACGGTCAAAGACAAGACAGGTGTTGTAGATGGAATTTCCATCCCGCTCTGGGAAAGAACCTGCGAAGAGGTAGATGCCATGTGTTTTGGCGGCTTTTGCCATCCGGCGGGCGATTTCCCCGTCCGCTGTCTGTGCATAGGCGGGAAAACAGGCGTTGTCATAGGGGCAGCAGAACATTTCAGGCAGCAGGATAATTTGCGCACCTTGCTGTGCGGAGTCTGCGATATATCGTTCTGCTGTGGAAAGATTAAGCTGTAAATCTTCCGATACCGGCATTTGACAGCAGGCAAGCATTACTTTCATCGTGGTTTACCCCTTTGTCTTCTTCATGGATTTTCCTGATTGCTCTCTGTGTAAATCGCCATT
>CALDJI010000081.1 GCA_937901805.1 uncultured Clostridia bacterium
GCAGCAGGTTCCAGGTTATAAAGCGACTCAGCTGGATAATGAAACAGATGCCATTATGCTGTTGGGCGCGATTTATGATGGAGGGGGTTATTCTGCCATAAAGCAGGCAATGCGCGCTGCAAGAGTGGATATATCGGATATCCCTTCCAAGTGTAATGTATTGATCAAATATGCATGGGAAAATCAGACGCCGGATTCGGTATCTGAATATACGCGATATTGGCATGGATATATGCTGTGGCTGAAGCCGCTGCTTCTGCTGTTTGATTATGCCGACATACGGATGCTGAACATGATGGTTCAGACGTTATTGTTATTTTGGCTGATCAGGGAACTAACGGAGAAAAAGCAGCAAAAACTTGTGGTTCCGTTGGCTTTTGCAGTAATGGTGATCAATCCCGTGGCGGCAGCAATGTCGATGCAGTTTTCCAGTATTTATGACATCGTATTGCTGAGCATGATATTGATTCTGCGCTATCATGAAAAATGGGAAACAGAAGGAAAATATCCATATTTCTTTTTGATATTGGGTATGACAACGGTTTTCTTTGATTTTCTTACATACCCGATGGCAGCGCTTGGAATACCGCTGATTCTGGTACTTATAATGAAGAAGCAGGGATTAAAGCAAGGTATTTACGATGCTGTTGGATATAGCCTTTGTTTTGCGGCGGGATATGCCGGAATGTGGGCAGGAAAGTGGATTATGGCAAGCTTGATTTTAGGAGAAAATGTGCTTGCGGAAGCGATGGGACAGGCAGGAGTACATTCTGGAGCAGCAGTTGTAGATGGTCAGGAACTTTCTCATTTGGGTGTGATTTGGAGAAATGTCAGAGTGCTGATAAAATGGCCGTATGTGTTGGCTATGGCTGGAATGTTTTTTGTGTATATATTCAGGATATTCAAAAACAAAGCGGCGGCATTTCGGAAAGAGACGGTGATCCCGATAGGCCTGGTGTGTCTGATTCCTTTCGGGTGGATTTGGATAACATCTTCCCATGCAGCGTGGTGTTACTGGTATACATATCGGGGAATTTCAGTGGCGGTATTTGGAGTTTTTTCGATATTGTCGATTATTTCCGGCAGGAAGGAGTATGTTAAGTAATGCAATTAAATATGAGGGGATTTATAAAGTCGTATAAAAAACAGCTGATTGCAGCTGTTGAGATATTTTGTATTGTATTAAGTCTGCTTCCATTTGCAAGACCACTGCAGCGCTTTGACTTTTCAGGAAAAGAGCTGGAGCAAAAAGGGGCTATTTTTATTGAAACATTTCCCAATGGAATGCAGAATGGTTATTATATTGATGATTCAATGACGGAGGACGGAATTGGGGCGGCAGAGCTGGAAGAAAATTATTTTATCCGAACGCCCCGCATAGATCTGAAGCGCGGAAGCTATCAGGTTAGGATTTCCTATTCCTCAGGAGGAGAACGAAACGACTATACAAACCGTTCCGAATCCAACCAATATACGGTCAGGATGGGAAGGGAACATACAGATCTTCCATCAGACAGAGAAGAAAATATATTTACATTTGAATCTGAAAGCTTGGTAGAAGGATATCAGCTTACTGTAAATTTTGAAAATGACGGCTATATTTTTGTGAATGAAATTTCTGTAGAGGAAACAAATACATGGAAAATACAGCGGTTTTTAGGCATTTTAGGAATGCTTTTATTCGTTGATATGCTGTTGTTTTTGTACGCAAAAAAGAGACACCTGTTTTCCAAGGAAAACATGACGGCAGTGATCATTTTAGGCGCGGTCATCGTATTTTCAAGTGTTCCGGTATTCTCTGCATATCTGTACAGCGGACATGACCTGCCGTTTCATTTAAACCGGATAGAAGGAATTAAAAATGCGCTGATGGCAGGACAGATTCCGGTAAGAATGCAGCATACAACTCTGGACGGAGCGGGGTATCCGGTGTCCGTTTTTTATGGTGACTTATTTCTGTATTTTCCGGCAATGCTGAGAATATTGGGATGGACTGTTCAGGATGCCTATCAGATCTATGTGGTGCTGGTAAATGTAGCAACCTGTGCAATCATGTTTTATGTGCTGAATCAGATTTTCAAAAATAAGCAGGCTGCGGTATTTGGTACTGTTGTATATATGCTTGCACCATATAGGCTGGAATGCATTTATTTACGGGCTGCGGTTGGAGAGTATACTGCAATGTGTTTTTATCCGTTAGTAGTATACGGATTATATCGGATTTATACAGATGATCTGAAGAAGAAAGAAAATAAAGGAAACTGGATCATATTGTCTCTGGCATTTGCGGGACTGGTAAACTGTCATATAATCAGTACGTTCAGCGCATTTTTACTGACAGCGCTGTTTTGTCTGCTCTGTATGAAGAAAACATTTACGAAGGATGTATTTTGGCGTTTGCTGAAAGCGGCGCTTCTTGCAGCAGGTCTTTGCCTCTGGTTCATCATTCCTTTTGCAGATTATATGGGAATAGATGTCAGGATTACGGATGTTTCGAGCGCAGGAGTATATGCCGGAAGAACACTGACGCTGGATCAGCTGCTGTCGGTTTTTTCATGGGGAACAGGGATGATGTATTCCATACCGAACCAGCTGAGTGGGGAGGCAGAAATGCCCTATGCAATAGGAGGGGCATTCCTTGCAGTACTTGTGTTGTATTTGATCTGTTGGATCAATTTAAGGGACAGAAAAGATAAAATTGCTAAATTTGGAAAGGTGTGCTTCCTTTTTTCAATTTTTACTTTATTTATGACAACTGTTTATTTTCCGTGGGATCATCTTGAGCATATGGGAGATATTTTCTTATTTGTCATGCAGGGGATTCAGCTGCCCTGGAGGTTTTTGGGGGCAGCAGCAGTATTGATGGCATTTACGGCGGCGGCAGTGTTTGATTGGATAAAGCGGGAGGAAAAAGATTCTGTACGATACAGTGCGGCTGGCGTGATTCTGGGGCTGGCTGTTGTTTCTGCAAGTTATTTTATGACAGATTATATGCAGCAGAACGAGAAGATTTATTACTGCGATGAACAGGATGTAAACAATGGGGAAATTGGTACGGGTGAATATCTTTTGCAGGGAGCAGCTTTCGGATTTGAGGAAGAGGTTTTGGCAGGAGAGACAGTAACAGTAATATCATCAGGGCGTGAAGAGGATGTTTTCGTAACAGAATGTGTAAATTTGTCGGAAGATGAGCAGTATATTGATATTCCGATACTGAACTATCCCAATTATGTGGCGGTAGATGAAATGACAGGTAAGAATCTTGAAATTGTTTCCGGGGAAGAATGCCGCATCAGAGTTTTACTTCCGGGATATTATCAGGGGACGGTCAGAGTTGAATATCATTCTCCATGGTATTGGCGAATGAGTGAGTTTGTATCAGTATTGACGTTAATTGGTTTAATAGTTGTTTGCAGATGCCAAAAAGGAGAAAGACCGAGGTGGAAAATAGGAAGAAGAAAACAGTAATACTTGTGTTTCTAAGCATTATATTGATTTTATCAGCCTTTCTGCCCCACATGCAGCGGGAGATGTTTTGGGGATCGGATGATATTTTCCACTATTACAGGATTAAAAGTGTTGCGGATGGAATTAAAAATGGAGTATTTCCGGTAAAACTGCATAGTACAGCAGCGTATGGCTATGGATATGGAGTGGGATTTTTTTATTCGGATGCATTACTGTATCTTCCGGCAGCATTGATGGCAGTATTTCGTGTGCCGCTTCAGGACGCATATCGTATATTTGCTTTTTTATTGTATGCGGGAGTATTTGGCGGGATGTATTTATCGGTCAATCG
>CALDJI010000082.1 GCA_937901805.1 uncultured Clostridia bacterium
TGTCTGATTTGTCTCCGCGCGCAGTGGAGGTTCTCTCCCAAGTGGACTTTGTCGATGCGGAGGATACCCGCGTCTCCGGCAAGCTGCTCAGCTGTTTTGATATTAAAAAACCGATGGTCAGCTATTATGAGCACAATAAATATGAACGCGCACAGGTGATTGTCGAACGCCTGCTCGCCGGTGAAAGCTGTGCGGTAGTCACCGATGCAGGGATGCCCTGCATCTCCGATCCCGGGGAAGTCCTTATCAAAGTCTGTGCGGATAACCAAATTCCCACCGTCGTCATCCCCGGACCAAGCGCTGTCATCGCTGCTCTGTGCATCTCCGGGCTGGCCACCTCCCGCTTTTCTTTTGAAGGCTTTTTAACCACAAACAAAAACGGGCGGATCGAACATTTAAACCAAATAAAAGCGGACACCCATACTCTGATTTTTTATGAAGCCCCCCATAAACTGCTCACAACCCTGCGGGATATGTGCGCCGTATTTGGGGAAACCCGAAAGATTTCCCTTGCAAGGGAACTTACAAAACTGCATGAGGAAGTGATTCGAACTACGCTGGGAGAAGCGGTTTCCCACTACGAAAACGAACCCCCTCGCGGGGAGTTTGTCCTAATCGTGGAAGGTGCCCCTGAGGACGCCCAGCCGCATATCACTTTAGAGGACGCTGTTGTGCGAGCGCGCCGGCTGATGGAGGAGGGGCACCCTGCCTCTTATGCTGCAAAAACTGCCGCAAAGGAATCCGGTCTGAAAAAAGGCGATATTTACAATGCGATAAAATAAAAAGAAGGAGGCTTTAGCCTCCTTCTTTTTATTTTATCAAACTCCCGGATGGAAGATACCCGCTTTCCAGGTTATCTTTTCACAACTGGCAGGGCAAACTGTGGAAACCCGGCAGGAGAATTGCCGTCTTAAAGTTCTTTTTCCAGCTCTTTTCTTGCCTGTCCGAGAGAAATCCCTTTTTCCCGGGCAATCCGCGCCAAATCTTCATATTCCATTTTCTCTTTTTCCACCTGGTATCCCTTTGCGTGTTTCACTCGGATCGTTCCCATGGAAGTTTCTCTTTCTTCTTCCATGCGTTCGAGCATATACCGGGCACAGAGCGTCCGGCGTACCCCAAGTGTAGTGGTGTGGAGCAAGATCAGCTGCGCCATACGATCTGCATCCTCCGGCCGGCAGATACAGACAAGCATCTGTCCAGGACGGTCTTTTTTCATCTGGATGGGGACAGTAAATACATCCAGCGCGCCTGATTCAAACAGAGTACGGCAGGCAAAGCCCAGTTCCTCCCCCGTCATATCGTCCAGATTGCACCGCAGTTCTGCAATTTCTCCATTCGGCCCGCTTTGTGTTCCGTCTTCTCCTAGGAACGCCCGGACGCAGTTGGCTGTTTCAAAATCCTTTTTTCCCATCCCGTAGCCGATTTTTTGGACATTCATAACCGGCATCGGGCCAAAGAAAGCCGCAAAGTGCTTGAGGAGCGCCGCTCCTGTCGGCGTACAGAGTTCCCCCTGCACCGCTCCCCCATAGGTGGGGAGTCCTTGAAGAATATGTGCCGTCGCCGGAGCCGGAACCGGAAGTACGCCATGGGCACAGCGGACAAAACCGCTTCCCACATGAACAGGCGATACAATCACCCGATCGACGGCCAGCTCTTCCATCAGCATACAGACGCCGACAATATCTGCCACCGCGTCCATTGCACCGACTTCATGGAAATGTACCTGAGAAACCGGCTTCCCATGTGCACGGGATTCTGCCTCTGCAATCAGCCCATAGACCTGCCCCGCATGTTCCCGCACCGTATCCGATACCGGCAGATGCGAAAGCAGGTGGGCAATGCTCTCCATAGAACTATGGGAATGATGATGGTGATGATGCTCATGTTCCCCATGTCCGTGGGAGTGGCTATGAGCAGATTCCTCATCGTGGGAATGGACATGTCCATCTTCGTGATGGGAATGTTCGCCATGCGTATGCCCATGGAAATGAAGATCCTCGCTTTTCTCCTCTTCCCCGTTAATCAGCACGGAGGCATGGGTTCCCAAAATCCCGCATTTTTCTGCCGGTTCCATGCTTACCGTTACTCCGGGGATACCGAGATGATTCATCTTTTCCACAAAAGCCTGTTTATCCTCAAGCAATTCATACAGGGCGGCCATCAGCATATCGCCTGCGGCACCCATATTACATTCCAGATACAGTGTTTTCATTGTATTCCCTCCATTTGATTGATCATACTGGCCAGATAACCAGCTCCAAAGCCATTATCAATATTAACCACACTGACTCCGCTGGCACAGGAATTGAGCATAGAGAGCAGTGCGGACAACCCTCCGAAATTAGCGCCATAACCGATACTGGTGGGAACTGCAATAACCGGACAATCCACCAGTCCGCCAATCACGCTGGCAAGCGCCCCTTCCATGCCGGCCACCGCAATTACAGCACGTGCTGTCATCAGGGGCTCCAGATTGGACAGCAGGCGGTGAAGTCCCGCCACTCCGACATCATATAAACGTGTGACCTGATTCCCAAGGACTTCCGCTGTCAGGGCAGCCTCTTCGCAGACCGCCATATCACTGGTCCCTCCGGACGCTACTACAATCGAGCCGACCGCCTTCCGCTGTGGGTTCGGGTTGACAATACAAATATTGGCGATCTCATGATATTCTGCATGAAACATTTCCTGCAGCCTGTGGGCGGATTCCGGACGGATTCGGGTAACCAGAATATCCTGTCTCCCACTTTGCACCATGTGTTCTACAATGCCGATAATCTGCTGAGTTGTTTTTCCCGCCCCATAGATGACCTCGATCGCACCCTGCCGGATTCCGCGGTGGTGATCAATTTTCGCATAGCCAATATCCTCAAACGGCTCCAATTTCAGCTGAAGCAGGGCATCTTCCGGGGAAGTTTCCCCCTGCTGCACTGCTTTGAGCAATGCGAGCATTTCCTTTTTATCCATTCAAAATTCCTCCTAACGGGCATTTAAATCCAACAATACTCCTGAAAAATCCGGACAGAGAAGTTCTTGAATTTCCTGCCATTTTTCAAAAGCAAGAGCAAACTGTGCCTTTGGCAGTTGGATACGAGCCGCGCCATGGAATACCCGTACCCGAAAATCAGAAAACCCCATTTCTGCCAGAGCCTGTTCCGCCCGCTCTACTTTTTTCAACAAACTCGCTTTGATTTCTGTCCCTGCTGCAATCCTGGTTGCAAGACAGGCATAGGCCGGTTTGTTCCAGGTAAATAATCCTGCCCGTCTGGAAAGTTCACGCACCTGCGGCTTCCCTATCCCGCATTCGAGAAGGGGAGAACGGACGGATAATTCCCGAAGAGCACGCATTCCCGGGCGATCTCCCGGATCATCCGTTGCATTTGTCCCATCGCAGAGTACAGGGAATCCGTCCTCCTGTGCCGCCTGAATGATTTTCCTGAACAGGACCTGTTTACAAAAATAACAGCGATCCTCCGGATTCTCTGCAATTTCCGGAATGGACAGCACATCCGTCTTCAGGATTTTTATGGGGATCTCCAATTCTTCTGCCAATTTCTCTGCATCTTCCCGCTCAAAACGCGGCTGAAACTGACTGTATACATAATATGCATGTACTTCGCACCGGCATTGTTTCGCTGCATAAAGCAGATATGCGGAATCTGTCCCGCCTGAAAAGGCAATCGCTACTCTCGGATTATTCTGAAAAAATTTTCTCAATGCCTCCGGCACTGCAAAACTTTTTGACATTTTTCACCCTTCTTTCTGCCAACATCACAAAAAAGGGCGCAGCAATCCTGCTGCGCCTTCTGGCCGTCAAAATTCCTTCTGGAATTCGCTTTCCTGCTTTTACAATATTTCTGTATTTATTATATTCGGGAACAAACTTCTGTCAATTCCCAATACAATCTTATTTTTGTTTTTCTAAATTACTCCACTTTTTTTGCATCCCGGAAAAACACGCCCCCGTCAAATGGGGAAAATTCAATCCCCGTCACACCGGAATCCAACGCATAATTCGTTGTTTCACAGAACAGCGGAAAGACAATGCCGTCCTGCAACAACATCTGCTCTGCCTGAGCAAATGTTTCTATCACCTGCTGTGCACTCCCAACAGGATTTTCCAGCAGGACGTCGTATGCGGTATTGGAATATCCGGCACTATTCTGAGAAGAAGAGGAGACAAACCGATCCAATATGGAAAGCGGGTTATCATAGCTGGGCGTCAGAGGAACCAACGCCATCTCGTACTCCCCCTGACCTACCCTTGCATATATGTCGCTGAGCGGCATTTTTTCGATCCCTACAAAAGCAGAGACGTCCTTTTGCCAAACCTGCGCAATATATTCCAGGACAGAGGAATAGGCGTCATCGCTGTCCGGACAGAGAATGGTCAGCCTGGGCAGCCGATCGATCCCCATTGCCGCAAGCCCGTTTCTCATTTCCTGCGCCGCCTGTTCCGGTTGATAATCTACCCCTACGGTACTGGCAGAAGCTTGATAATTTTCCCCGGAAACTGATACGGTGGATGGAATTAACCGATAGACCGGTTTTAGATAGGAGGGTAAAATACCGGTATAGGAATCTCTTTGCAGAGCCAGTGCCAGCGACTTGCAGATATTCCGGTTTTGAAGTGTCTCGTTTTTCTGATTGACAAGCACTGCCCATGTGGTATTGTCATAGCTGATCACTTCCAGGCCTTTTTCCTGTGCAATCGAAAGATCCGCACTGCTCAACTGAGCAGCATCCAGATTGTCAGCTGCAAAACGCTGTGTGGTTTCTGCCGAATCACTGATAAAATAGAGCGAAACACTGCTAGGGGAAACTGTCGTAGTCGTATACGCGTCGTTTCGGGACAAAACCATATTTTTATCCTCTGTCCAGGAACTGATAAGGAAAGGCCCGTTACAAAAAACAGATTCTTCACTACGGCCATATCTTCCGGCAGTGGACTCGAAAAACTCCTGGTTACAGGGGAATGCAGCCGGCAAGGTCAGAAGCTGCAAAAAGAAGGGATCCTCTTTCGCCAGACGGACAACAAAAGTGTGATTATCCGGGGCAGAAACACCCAACTCCTGATAATTTCTGGTTCCGTCCAGGATTTCCTGCGCTCCTTCGATAGAGGTATACATCCCACGGTACGGGGAGCGGGTATATGGATTAAACAACCTCTGAAACGCATAGACAAAATCCGCCGCCGTTACAGGGACAGGCTCCCCTTCCCCGCTGTTCCACACGGCATCTTCTCTCAAATGGAAGGTATATGTACACCCATCCTCTGAAAGCTCATAACTGGTGGCTGCCGCTTCCTCCAGTTTTCCATCCGGCGTCATCCGGAATAACCCCTCCATAATGTTTTGCAGAACGATCTGGGAAGAGGTGTCACTGGCAAGCTGCGGATCCAGATTCCCCGGTTCACCCGGAATATCATAATACATTGCCTGATTTTCACCCTTGCCCGCACAACCGGTCAGCAATAAAGTAATCAAACAGCAGCTGAGCAGCAGAGAAACCAACTGTTTCAACCCAAAGAACCCTCCTATATGAGACAAATCCACTAAAAATGACTGGATTTTACACTTTCCCTGATTTTTCTTACATTTTATTGTAGCATGCAGGATTCTCCCGTGCAATGCCTGATTCTAAAATCCATTTTATGTTTACAATTTCTTAAAATGAGTGTGATACCCCAAAATTATTCGTTTGAAATTTTTTTCACAGAGGGTGATTACTCATGATCAGGATTTTTTTCGTGCGGCATGCACAGTCCGATCATTTTCAAAGCAATGAAAAAACAGGCCGCTGACAGAAGAAGGTGTAAAAGACACCGAAAAGGTATTGGATTTTTTCAAAACAAAAGAAAGTTCTAATTTTTTCAGTAGACTTTACCAGAAGAGTATTCAAACAAACGCCCATTATTTCCATAGAGCACCCCGCCTTGATGACCGGATCCGGACGCGCCAAAGCGGTTCAAACGGGAACGCTCGCATACCCTGTTTGAAAAAACGAAAGAGAGTGCCATTTCCCATGGCATGACACCCTTTGCATCCGTATTACTTTTAATCCGGCTTTTTTGCGCATCCTTTACTTTTTTCAACTTTTGCCATTAGCTGAAAGGAGCCGAACTTCGCTTATTGGTGTCGGACATTTCATCATATTTTTGAATCTGCACTGCGACGAACGCGGACTGGCAGGGCTCTCCGGTTACAAGATTTTGAGGTGCCGGCACCAACATCATAAAGCCCTCTTTGCCATATCGCTGTTCATAACCCTGCGCATACTCTACCTCCACAGAAATATGCTGTACCTTTCCGACAATCATGGAGGTAATCCCTGCGCCGCTTAGATCCTGTGCCTCCTTCAGGGTACACTCCATATTGAGAAAGGCCTCCCGAATCATTGGCGCGGTAATCGTTTTTGCAACGGAATGCGTAAAGCCGCCTGCCTCAAACTCATCGGTCTCAAAGCCGTTATGATGGATTGTGTTCACCAGCCTTTCATAAAAGCGGATGGGAAGAAAATTGATGCCAAAACACCGTTCCCTTTGGATATTTGCATAGGTATGCGTGTGCTGATACAAATTCCCCATCACAGCGAAAAACGCCGTTTGGTCTCCGTGAAAACAGCTCCAGGAGTGAAAGCAGACATTCGGTTTTCCATTTTCTTTATAGGTAGTAATTGCAAAAAAACCGTCGGGACACCCGCTGTCTTCTCAAAATGAGAGAACAGTTTAAATTCCTCCGGATATAAAGGCTTGAAATACTCGGGGAAATTTCCCCAGATTTCAATTTTCATAAGAAAACCTCCTTTATAAAGAGTTGTTTTATTCTTATTTTCCTATGTCATCCTGGATTTTGTCGTTTTATAACAGAAAAATCCCCGGTGTGCTTTTTTAGCACACCGGGGATTTTAACGATCTATGCGACTGTTCTCAGATTACTCCACATCATACAGCTTGGAGAGTTTGAGCAGATGCTCATATTTCTCTTTCGCAGTATCGGAAGCTTTGTCAAAGAGGACGTCCGCTCTATCCGGATAGAATTTCTGGAGAGAGCTGTAACGAACTTCATTCTTGATGAAGTCTTCATAGCTTGCGCTCGGAGCTTTGCTGTCGAGCTGGAACGGATTCTTGCCAGCGGCCTGCAGACGCGGGTCGAAACGGAAAGTATGCCAGTAACCAGCGGCAACGGCGTTCTTAATTTCGGTCTGAGCCAGGGTCATACCGCCGCGGATACCGTGGTTGATACACGGAGCGTAAGCGATGACGATGGAAGGACCATGGTAGCTCTCTGCCTCTGTGATTGCCTTGACACACTGGTTGTAATCAGCACCCATAGCAACCTGAGCGACATAGACGTAACCATAGCTCATAGCGATCGCAGCGAGGTCTTTCTTCTTAACTTCCTTACCGTTTGCAGCGAACTGAGCGATTGCACCGGTCGGGGTAGCTTTGGAAGACTGACCGCCTGTATTGGAGTAAACCTCGGTATCAAAGACAAGGATGTTGACATCTTCGCCGGAAGCGATGACATGATCAAGGCCGCCGAATCCGATATCATATGCCCATCCGTCGCCGCCGAAGATCCAGACGGATTTCTTAGCGAGGAAGTCTTTGTCTTTGAGGATCTCTTTGGAGAAGCTGCAATCCGGATCTTTCTCGAGTTCAGCAATCAGCTTCTCGGTAGCAGCCTGGTTTGCCTTGCCCTCGTTGACAGTGGAAAGATACTCTTCGCAAGCAGCTTTCTTGGATTCAGAGGTAGTAACTTTTGCAAGTTCCTCAACCTTTGCAATCAGCTGATTTCTCAGAGTTGCCTGTGCAAGGTAGATACCATAGCCAAACTCCGCGTTATCCTCAAACAGGGAGTTGCCCCAAGCCGGACCAAAGCCCTTCTTGTTGACAGTATACGGAGTGGAAGGAGCAGAACCGCCCCAGATAGAAGAACATCCGGTTGCGTTTGCAATGTACATTCTGTCGCCGTAGAGCTGGGTGACGAGTTTTGCATACGGGGTCTCGCCGCATCCTGCGCATGCGCCGGAGAACTCGAGCAACGGCTGTTTGAACTGGCTGCCCTTAACGGTAGTCTCCTTGAATTTCTCAGCGACTTCCGGTTTTTCAGGCAAATCGTAGCCATAAGCGAAGACATTCTGCTGATCCAGCTGAGTGTCGAGTTTCTGCATGGTGAGAGCCTTTTCGCCTTTCTTGCCCGGGCAGACGTTTGCACAGGAACCGCAGCCGGTGCAGTCGAGAACGGAAACGGTCATTGCAAACTTGTAACCCGGCATACCGGTCATGTCGACGGTCTTCATCTGAGCCGGTGCCTTGGCAGCCTCTTCCTCGGTCATGACAACCGGACGGATGACAGCGTGCGGGCAGACGAGAGAGCAGAAGTTACACTGAATGCAGTTTGCAGGATTCCAGGTCGGGACATCCACAGCGATGCCGCGTTTTTCATAAGCAGAAGAGCCCTGCGGGAAAGTACCGTCAGCCATGCCGACAAAAGTGGAAACAGGCAGGCTGTCGCCCTGCTGTGCATTGACCGGGGTCTGGATGTTGTTGACAAAGTCAACGAGATCTTTTCTGCTTCCAGTTGCAGGATTGTGCTGAACTTCTTCCGTTGCAGTAGCCCAGTCAGCCGGGATTTCGATCTCTTTGACTTCCTGAACGCCGCGCTCGATTGCCTGATGGTTCATGGCAACGACTTTATCACCCTTCTTGGAGTAAGAAGCGGTAGCAGCGTCTTTCATGTATTTCACAGCATCCTCAACTGGGATAACCTTTGCGATCTTGAAGAAAGCAGCCTGGAGGATGGTATTGATACGTCCGCCCAATCCGATATCACGTGCGATATCGACGCCGTCGATGGTGTAGAGGTGGATGTTGTGGTTTGCGATGTAATTCTTCACGCGAGCCGGGAAGTGCTTGTTGATCTCATCCATATTCCAGCCGCAGTTGAGAAGGAAAGAACCGCCGTCGACAACTTCCTGAACCATATCGTATTTATCGATATAGGACGGGTTGTGGCAAGCAACGAAATCTGCCTTGTCAATGAGGTAGGTGGATTTGATCGGGGTATGGCCGAATCTCAGGTGAGAAACAGTGATACCGCCGGACTTCTTGGAGTCGTAAGAGAAGTATGCCTGAGCATACATGTCGGTATGGTCGCCGATGATTTTGATAGAGTTCTTGTTTGCACCGACAGTACCGTCAGAACCAAGACCCCAGAATTTACAGTTGGTGGTGCCTTCCGGAGAGGTGTTCGGATTCTCTTCTACCGGGAGGGAGAGGTTGGTAACGTCATCCACGATGCTGAGGGTGAATTTCTCTTTTGCACCGGTCTCGGCATTCTTGTAGACAGCGATGATGTCTGCCGGGATGGTGTTCTTGGAACCAAGTCCATAACGGCCGGAGTAAACCGGCATATTGTGGAATTTGGAATCCCGAAGTGCAGCGACGACATCCAGATAGAGAGGTTCGCCCAGGGCGCCCGGCTCTTTGGTTCTGTCGAGAACGCTGATGGTCTTGACGGAATCCGGGATAGCGTCGATGAGGTGTTTTGCAGAGAACGGACGATACAGTCTGACTTTGACAAGACCGACTTTGGAACCTCTTGCATTGAGGTAATCGATCGTCTCTTCAATGGTGTCGTCCACAGAACCCATAGCGACGATGATATGCTCAGCATCCTCAGCGCCATAGTAGTTGAAGAGTTTATAGTTAGTGCCAATCTTTGCATTGACTTTGTTCATGTACTCCTCGACAATTTCAGGAACTGCCATGTAGTACGGGTTGGAAGCCTCACGAGCCTGGAAGAAGATATCTGGGTTCTGAGCAGTACCATGGAGAACCGGGTGCTCCGGATTGAGCGCTCTTCTTCTGAACGCGTTGACAGCGTCCATATCGACCATCTCTTTGAGGTCTTCATAGTCCCACATCTCGATCTTCTGGATCTCATGAGAGGTGCGGAAACCGTCGAAGAAGTGGAGGAACGGAACTCTGCCTTTGATTGCTGCAAGATGAGCAACCGCGCCGAGATCCATAACTTCCTGAACAGAACCGGAGCAGAGCATTGCATAACCGGTCTGACGGCATGCATAGACGTCGGAATGATCGCCGAAAATAGAAAGCGCATGGCTTGCCAATGCACGTGCAGAGACATGGATAACGCCCGGAAGGAGCTCACCAGCCATTTTGTACATATTCGGGATCATCAGAAGAAGACCCTGAGAAGCGGTAAAGGTTGTGGTAAGAGCACCAGCGGAAAGGGAGCCGTGAACGGCACCTGCTGCGCCTGCCTCAGACTGCATCTCAACAATTTTTACTGTCTGGCCGAAAATGTTCTTTCTGCCGTCCGCAGCCCATTTGTCAGATACTTCCGCCATAACAGAGGACGGAGTAATCGGATAAATAGCAGCAAGATCAGTAAACGCGTAGGCCACGTGAGCGGCAGCATTATTGCCGTCCATGGTCTTCATTTTTCTTGCCATAGGAATTTGCCTCCTTTTTTGTTTTACATCGCTTGAAAACACACAAATTTAGAGAAGCGCACACGACACCTCTCCAAATTAGTCTATAGTATGATTTTAACACCTTTACCCTGCAAAGTAAATATCCATCCGTTAAAATTTTAGTGGTGTTTCAAAAGGATTTCCATACTTTTTCATACAAATCCCCCATGGCCAGCCCGTTTTTCCTCCAGAGAGGATTTGTCTTGCATTTTTCCCGGATTACCCCAGCTTCTTTACATGCAAAGCGGCATTTGCATATCCATTGATGGCGGCATCCAGGTTTGCTGGTAAGGTTCGTATAATTTGAACTGCCAGATCCAGAACACCCCCGGCTGCCAGGGCAAAAATTGCACAGGCGCTCAATCTTGCGTCATAGGAAATCGTTGTTGTACTGTCCGCTGCCAATTTCTGAGAACCCCGCGTCTGTGAAATCACAGCGCCATTTCTGCGCACACCAATCCCTGCGTCCGCTGCCTGTGAGGTGGAAAGGAGTATATTATAGCTGATTTCATTGCGGAAAACCCTGCTCCTCTATTCTATGCCCGTCCACATTCCCCGATTTCATACAATAAAGCCCTGCACCATCAAGGATACAGGGCTTTTCAGCTATTTTATCACCGGTTATTCTTCCGGATATTCTGTCTCCTCACTTCCCTCTTCTGAAGTGCGGGCAGGGAGTTTGACGATATTTTTAACCGCTTTTACTTTGGCAATTCTGCGTTCTTCCACAGTCAGGATCGTGAAGGTCACATCATCAAAATTGACAATGGAGTGATCGTTTCCCGTTGGGATGCGGCCAATGACACTCAAAATATACCCGCCGAGGGAATCATAGTCCTCGCTTTCCGGGATGGAGATATCCAATGTTTCGTTGACATCGTCGATATCGGTAGCGCCGTCAATCAGGAAAGCATGTTCCCCGATTTGGACGATTTCTTCATCCTCGTTGTCGAATTCATCCTGAATTTCACCGACAATGGATTCCAGCAGGTCTTCCATGGTGACAATTCCAGAGGTGCCGCCGTACTCGTCGACGACGATCGCCATCTGTATCTTGCGCGCCGTCATTTCTTTGAACAAATCACTGCACTTATTGGACTCCGGCACATAGAAAGCCGGCCGCATATAATCCCTTGCACTAAATGGGCTTTCCTGTGTTTTTCCAACAAGTTTGAGAAGATCCTTGACATAGAGAATACCAATAATGTTGTCAATATCCTCCTCATAAACGGGCAGCCGGGAATAGCCTTCGCTCATGGCAAGCTGCACAATCTCTTCCAGAGGATCCGTCGTAGAAACCGCCAGCACATCGGTGCGGTGGGTCATAACCTCATCCACAGTGATGTTGTCAAACTCAAAGACGTTGTTAATCATTTCGCCTTCCATTTCTTCAATGGAGCCTTTTTCTTTTCCAACGTCAATCATCATGCGGATTTCCTCTTCCGTTACCTCATCCGATTCATCGTGCGGGCTGACGCCAAACAGGCGGGCTACTCCATTCGTCGTTTTAGAAAGGACAAAGACAATCGGCTTACAAATCACGGACAGGCCGTACAACAACCCGCCCAGGGCAAAAGAAAGCTGTTCCGACTTTGTCATTGCAATCCGTTTCGGAACCAATTCCCCGAATACGAGGGTGACAAAGGAAAGCGCCAAGGTAATAATCACAAATGAAATGGCGCGCAGGGTCGAATATGGGATTCCAGTCCCCATCAACAATCCTGCCAGGCTGTCGGCAAAATTATCCGCAGCAATTGCTGAGGAGAAAAAGCCGGACAAGGTTACGCCAATTTGAATGGTTGCAAGAAAGTTAGAGGGATTTTTGACAAGCTTTAAAATCGTTTTTGCTTTTTTATTCCCCTCTTCCGCCATCTTCTCAATTTTTGCATCATTGAGTGAAATGACGGCAATCTCACTTGCCGCAAACAGGGCGTTTGTCAAAATCAGCAGGATCAGGATAATGATGTACACCATTTACGGTCTACCCCCTTTCTGCTGCACGGTGTGTACCAGAAAGCGAACGGCGCAGGCCGTTTGTGGGGTACAAGCCCCCGGAGGAATACTGTCGGGATCCATAATAATCTCCTTTCAAACAATCAAGCACTGTGTATTCAGCGCCCCAGGCCAATACCATAAGACCCGGAATTTCATTTTGAATATTCTATACAATTTATGTATAGACATAGCTTATGATATCGGCTTGTTTGATATTTGTCAAGAGGAGAACACTCCCCTACCCGTTTATCTTTGGCTCAAAGATTTTCAACTCCGTTAATTTTACTATGCGTTGAATAAAGCAGGAAAAGATGATAGAATAAACCTGAAGTTATGGGGGGATAAAATACAGAATGATGAAATATGAATGTCCTTGTTGTGGCTATTTGACCTATCCTGTTCCGGCAAATGAAGATTGTGGGTATCTTTGTCCCGTGTGTTTTTGGGAAAATGACCCTTTCATTATTTCTGATAATGACCCAAGCGATTCTAATCATGGAATAACCCTAAAAGAGGCGAAAACTAATTTCTCACAATTTGGTGCTTGTAAAAAAGAACTGTTATGTTATGTTCGACCACCAAGGGATGACGAAAAGAGAATCTTGTAACGACAATCGCCGGTTTATCGGGCTGTTCGCGTAAAGGGGTGTCTCTCTTTGTCAAAGCGGCGGAGGGGGTTGTTTGTTGACTGAATCACTCCAAAAAACAATTAGAAGCAAGTCCCATATAATCAAAAAGCGCAGGAGGAAAATGATATGTACCCCCTTTACTGGACACCCAGTAGAGGGGGTATTATTATGCGG
>CALDJI010000083.1 GCA_937901805.1 uncultured Clostridia bacterium
GGTAGATCCATACACCCCGTTTGGCCTGCTGGCGGCACAGCTACCGTCTGATCCCGGAAACCCCGCTGGAACTGCTTTTCCTGGAGCATAAAGCTTGTGACTATATTTACTCCCAGTTCAGGTCGGAGGAGACGCAGCGGGAGATCTTTGGTAAAGTCGGTGTGTTCTGCACGGAACAGGGGAGTTGGGCTTCCAGGCGGTGGATACCAGGCTGGCTTATCACCGCCTGGGAGAATCCGTGATTGGGCGTCCTGAGCCCGCGGCAAACAACAGGCCACTAAAATTTTCTGCCGGATATGACAATAAAACAGGCAGACAGATCAGCCATGTGTTACATTTTTCGGTTTTACCGTCTTAATGATTGGTGTGGGAAAGCAACGATATTCTTTAGCAGGTATATTCCGTACTGAAAGCAGAGCAGATGTTTATTGCGATCTCAATACGATTTTTTCTGACAAATGCAATCCGAGACAACTTTTCTTTTTGAAATATGGCGTTTTTACTGCCTTCCGCTTGCCTTGATTTTCTTTCTGCTGCACTAGCGCGCACGGACACAGACAAAAGGCGAATGCCTTAGTCTGTGTCTTGTTTTTGATTAGGCCGCTCAGCATTGCATCTGCCAATCGGTAAAATATGAGGGGGAGCCTTGTGACATACGATTTACTGATGCTGACATTTGAGGACCCGCAGGCGGAAGAAGTTGAGCGCCATTTGACTTCAAAACAAATTAAGGTGATGCGGGAGAAAACAGTGAAGGGAGCAGTCCGGCATCTCAGGGACAATTCATACCATTTTACTTTGCTGGATCAGCGCCTGGAGGGGGCTGATTTCCTGATAGACATTGTTCACCATGGCTATTACAGGATATGCACTTACCTGATTGTTGCTGGAGAGTTTCGACATGCAGAGGAGCGTGCAGCTGCTTTGCGCAGTGGTGCAGACGTCTGTATCTGTACTCCGCTTTCTCCTGATGAACTGTATGAGCAGATTTATGCGGTCACCCGGAGAGAGCACCGTCAGATGAGGCATTCATTGGCCGGCCCATCAGCGCTGCCAATTCTGAAATTTACGGATCTCTTGATCGATCCTATCCGAAATACCGTGATATGTTCGGGCCGTAAGATCCACTGTACGCCGAAGGAATTTGATGTGCTGTATCTGCTCGCGACCTACGCAGGGCACATATGTTCGGCTCAATATATCTATGAGGCCGTATGGAGAACTCCATTTATTTATTCCGGTACCAGTGTCTCCGACTGCATTTCCTCACTCCGGAGACGTTTGGGCCGTAAACCGGGTTATATCGAAACGGTCTATGGACGTGGATACCGATTTATTGACGCTTAAGGAGAATTCTGTCGATAGTTTCCGATTTTTCTCCAAAATCTTTCAAATCTATTCCGAAGTTTACCTATTATAATATAATTTGACAACGCCATTTTATTTTGTCAAATATGGGTAAGTGGAGGGAGAATACAATGAGAGCACAGAGCGCACAAATACTTCTTGGAGTACATAACGCAGACACCGCAGCCGTAAGTGCTGCGGCGTTTCACTATTCGACGATTTTCGACATCGCTCTGATACGTCCGCCCCCATTCCCGCTGCCGCATCAAGGTAGGGCAAAAATCATCTGCTGAAGACGGGAGGGAAACTGAATCCATGCTGGAAACAAGGAAAAAGGTAGAAGCAGACTTGAAAGAATATCCCATGCTGAAAAGAAAAGAAACCATTCTGGAATATGAGAGCCAACATCCCCAGAGCGTAACGGAACACGAGGTTATCGGCGCGCTGGCATTATCTCATTCCGTGCAGGAAACGGCTGGATCAGCTGGCTATATATCGGACAAAACAATGCGG
>CALDJI010000084.1 GCA_937901805.1 uncultured Clostridia bacterium
CAAAGCCGTAATACTCGTCGAGATTCACAGTGCGTACTTTGGAAAAATCCAAATCTCCGCTTTCATATCCTTTTACCAGATTTTCATACAAACCGATCGGAGTAGAACCCGTTGCCAGCCCTAAAACACAATCATTCTTCAAAACGACTTGTGCTGCAATGATATTTGCGGCTTTTTTACTCATTTCTGCGTAATCTTTCGTCTTTATGATTTTCAAAACGCTCACTCCTAAATGATGAATTGAATTTCTAATTTCATTGTACATCAAAAGAGATGTTTTGTCCATGCGCAATGAAAATTTTCCTTATATCCGTGATGGATCTATTTGAAAATATAAACCAGATACCCCCCGTCTTATTTACATTGCCATAGACAAATCTTTCCCGTATCCTCTCTTCTTGATATTTATTTTCAGATACATTCTGATCCCTTTTATGTATATTTACGCCGAATTAAAATTAGCACTCAGTATAATTGAGTGCTAATTTTAATAATAGATTCAAATTTCATATCATAGAATGTAATAATTTGAATCTATACTAATCACTGTTGAAAGGAAGCGAGAACAAAATAAAATATATCAAAAAGCAAACCATACAAATATTTACTATCTGCCAGAATTTAATCAAGGAGATAATATTATGTTTGATTTAATGCCATTCGATCGCAACGAAAAAAATTTATTCCACTATTTCGATAAGATGGAAAAAGAGTTTTTCAGAAATTTTGAGCATGATTTTTCACAATTTCGAACAGATATCCTAGACCGGGGAAACCACTATGAACTGCAAGCAGAACTTCCCGGCTTTGAAAAAAATGAAATTGATATCAATATCTGCGATAATTACCTAACCATCACCGCCCAACATAAACAAAATAAAGAGGAAACAAAGGATTCTTTTGTATGCAGAGAACGTAAATATGGCTCATACTCCAGAAGTTTTGATATTTCAGGTATTAAACTTCAAGAAATCAGTGCTTCTTATAAACACGGTGTTCTGTCTGTAATACTTCCAAAAGCAGAGCAGAAAAAACTGGAGCAGGGACACCATATTCAAATTCAGTAACCTATTTTCACAAAAAGAACCCGAGTGTATGTACACTTGGGTTCTTTTTGTGTCATTTGATTCTATTTACAGTGTTTATCCATCCAATTGGTGATTTCCTGCAATCTTCTCACACGGTTTTTCGGCTGACCAGAACGACTCAATTCATGGTTATCGCCTTTAAACAGGCAAAGCCGTGCTTCTACACCATTATCAACTAACATGCTGTACATCTGCAGTGCTTCCACCATCCAGCAACGATAATCTTCATCAGAATGGATAAAGAGAGTTGGTGTCTTGGCATTGTGCGCAAACTTCAACGGAGATTGCGCCCACACTTTTGCAACATCTGTCTGCGTAGTAGCCAGCATCTGCCCAGAAACAAAGACTTTTCCAATATCAGTAGTACCTTCCATACTCACAAAATTGGAGATTGAACGCTGTGGAGCCGCTGCACAGAAACGATTGGTATGGCCGATGATCCAGTTTGTCATAAACCCGCCATAAGAACCGCCTGTTACGCCGACATGTTTTTCGTCAATCTGAGGATATCTTCTGAGTACTTCATCTGTAAATTCCATCAAATCCTGATAATCAATGGTACCAAAGCGCCCGGCAATATAGGAAAATTCATTGCCGCGTCCATCACTTCCACGCGGGTTACAGAAAAACACAAAATAGCCGTGATTCGCCCAATACTGCATCTCATGATAAAAGACTTCTCCATATGTGGTTTTGGGTCCACCATGGATATCAAAAATTGCCGGATAAGTTTTCGAGCTGTCATACCCGACCGGTTTGAGAACCCAGCCGTGGATTTCAATCCCATCCGAGTTCGTAAAATAGACCCGTTCCGGAACTACCGGAGGATATTCCTGATAAAAACGATCATTATGGGAAGTGATTCGTTTTTCTTCCCCGCCGCTGATCGGGAGCACATAAAGTTCTTCCAATCTCATATCATGCATTGCAACATAGATGATCTCATCATCACAGATGTCTAACATGTCTACTGATCCATCTTTTGCAAGAATCGTCGTAACTTCTCCCTCAGCGGTACAGCACTGAATATGGGAAGCATCATAAACGTTGGAGATAAAATAGATTTTATCTCCATGAATACGGAAAACAGAACCGCTTCCATAGCGACAATCGGAGCCTACAGAATTCCCAACGCTCATCTCATCGCCGCAAAGTACTGTGCGCTCATTGTTATCCGGGTTCACACGGTACAGTTTTGGGCACTCTGTGATACTGTAATCTTTGTTTTCCGCACCTACAAAAACAATAGCATCCCCAAAGAATCCCATTTCTCCAATCCGGAAGAGCTCCGGTTGAACCAAACATTTTGTCTCACAGCTGTTAAAATCATAAAGATACATTCCTGATTTCTGGGAACGAATGGTATCGAATTCCAAACCAGTAAACAAAATTTGTTGTTTATCTTTACTAATCTTCACCTGACTTGCTGCAAAATAAGGAGCCGTTACCTGTGTAAGGGCTTCCGTCTTCGTATTATAAAGGTAAATACCGTTACGAATTTTATTAATAATTCCAGTTCCATTTGACCAGAACGGATATTCATCAAAAACTGTACAGCTTTCATCCTCTTCTTTGAACTGCTGAAGAAGTTCTTTTCGTTCCTGTCTTTGTTTCCCTTCCAGCATAGCAGAGCGCAGAACATGTTTTGTGGCTGTCAATACAACAGTATCCTCATTGATTCTTCCGACAAGGGAGGCCTTTAAAGGAACTGTAAACAACTTACTGCTTTTTCCATTGCAGAGATTGAGCAATGCAAATGTGGTGGAGTCCTCCTCATATTCCTCTTTTGTATTGCTATCCTTTTTAGCCATAGGATACAGCACCGTATTGTCATCATACCAAATATAAGATTTGATATCTCCTGTATCAGTTACTTGGCCATTCTTTCAGGTTTTTTTATCATAAACCCAAAGATTGGAAGTATAGTTGTTTTTCTCAACATTTGTCTGATGTACTATATAAGCGGCTTTATCTGCTGAGCCATTATAATTTAAAGCTGACAAAAACTGATAGTGTGTAAACGTATCCAGCTGCAATTTAGACATGACGTATCTCACCCTTTCTATTTTTGCTTATCCATCAGAGCTGCGATATAAGCAAAAGCATAATAATAGTCCTCTTCTCCTGCTTGACGCATCCAAGAGAGGATTTCCTCGGCCTGCTGTTCTTTCCCCGTAATTCGCAGGTAATTTGCAAGACCAAAACTGATGGTCAATTTATGTACCAAACTATCATAATTATCACGAATTTCCATCAATTCTTCCGGAGTAATAATCCCTGCATACATTTTCAGACGCTGATAGTACACCTCATCAGCTCCCGGATTAAAATCAGGATTTTCAAATGCCGGCTTCATAGCATCCAGTAGCTTTTGTGCCTCATCCGGTTTTCCAAGGCGCTGCAGGGTAATCCAATACCAGTCACTGACAGCAACCTTCAGCTCCAAAGTCGTAGAAAGTTCATAACATCTGCGATAGGCGATTTCTGCTTTTTTTAAATCTTTCAGCAAAAAATTCGTCAAAGCCAAATGATACCATACCTCCCAATTATCCGGAATCAGACGGGAAGCAATTGTAAAATCCGCCCTGGCGTCTTCAATTCTCCAGCAGGAAAGGTTTCTGTGAGCACGATGCCGGTAGTAAATTCCACAAAATGGATTGAGCGCGATTGCA
This sequence comes from uncultured Clostridia bacterium, assembly GCA_937901805.1. Lineage (GTDB taxonomy): Bacteria > Bacillota > Clostridia > Oscillospirales > Ruminococcaceae > Pseudoruminococcus_B. The sequence continues at coordinate 3,761 of CALDJI010000084.1, forward strand.
TTTGAAAAAGATTCCACTGATTCCCTAAATAAAAGCTGTTTTGCAAGTGCCAGCCCGCGTTCCATCCATAAATCTGCATTGTCTGGATCTGCTTTGATTTTTACATCAATTGCCTTTACCTCTTCGGAAAGTGGGATATCTGTGTGTTCCATTGGAAGCACCTGAAGATCTTTTGTTACTTTTTCCATTTTGCACACTCCTCATCCCAACGTTTTAACAGCTCATAAGTTGCGCTCTCTGCAAAGCCACCCCAAGTAGTATCCCGTTTTGTAATATTGACTAGAATTTCGTGTGCTTTATCAAACTCGCCTTTTGTCAGGAAATAGAAGGCAACACCAAAACCCTGTGTTGCATACATATGGTCGTCTTCCAGAGAATTTGCATAGTCAAGGATATCCTTTACATCTGCCTGTCCGCCATAAACCAGAACTCTTTGATAATAATCCTTATTTTCTACAATGTTTTTACCGGAAGTGAGCATTCTTGCCGCTTTCTGAGCAAGTTCAAATTCACCAAGGTTCATCAAAGTCAACCAATACCAATCAATCACTGCGCTCAGAGATTCATCGTTATCCGTGATTTCAATACATCTTTCATAGGCATATCTTGCCCGCTCAAAATCAGCCATTAAATAATAAGCAAGACCGAGATGGTACCAGCAATCCCAATTCATCGGATTAATGCGCAAAGACAGCTCAAAATCTGCCGCGCCTTCCTGGTATCTCCTGATATTGACCATGGCGTGACCCCTATGACGATAGAGCAGAGCATGGAACGGATCATAAGTTAATCCGATTGAATATGCTTCAATGGCTTCACGGAACAACATCTGCCCTCTTAAAGCAATGCCCTTCTTCATCCAAAGATCCGGGTTTTTGGGATCCCGTTTCAACTCTTTTTCAATTTCATGTACTTTCTCTGACAACACCACGTCATCTGCATGTTCAAAAATCTGTGTGCATTTGTCAGCCTTTGTTTTCATTTGTGCGCTCATGAACAAAAACCTCTCCTTTATGTATTAATGTTGTGGGCAAATTACCTAGTTATGAGTATATACCTAACCCATATCAGTGTCAATTGCAAGTATACTTTTTTGCAAAATCACAGGATAATTCTTGCAAATTATACAGTTTATTCTTGGACAATTTGACATCAAAAAGAAAGCGCTTCCTTAATATAGGACATTATATACAATTTTACACTAAATATATAATAAAAAGAAACAAAATTGATATTTCAATATAAGAACCGGTATCTTACATGAAATATCAAAACACAAAATATTGCAATTGTTTTTTCACTTTGCAGTAATAAACCGTTTGCCTTTCATGTTCATCATCTCCATTGGACAACCGATTCCTTATTCAATAAAAATACGAAATCCTCCTTTAAAATTTTCAGTAAATAAAATAATGGCTGGGGAAAATTCCCCAGCCATTATTTTATTTACTTCTATTGAACAAATTCATAGATGTCATCTCCACGGATGAGCTTTGTCCCATGCTGCTGCAATACCTCAATAGCGGCATCTGTGTTTTCAACACGCAAAATCACATAAGCGGTATTTTTGGCTCTGCCAATAAATGCATACATATATTCCACTGTGATACCGGCTGCCAAGAGCGTACTCAATGCATCGCAAAGACCTCCCGGCCGGTCGTCAATTCCAATTCCGATAACTTCAGTAATGGACACTGTATAACCGGCTTCTTTAAGTACATTCGCTGCTAGATCCGGTTTATTGACAATTAAACGAAGAATCCCAAAATCCGTGGTATCTGCAATGGATAACGCCCGGATATCCACCTGATTGGCCGCAAGTGCTTTTGTAATATCAGCAAGACGACCCGGCTTATTTTCCACAAAGACAGAAATCTGCTTAATCAACATAAAAAATCCCTCCAGTCCTGTTGGTTATGGTTTACATACTTTACAAAAAGTACTCATATTCTCTATTCTCCAAAATAAACATAACGAACCATCATTATTATAACATATACAGCGATGGTTTCCAATCAGACAACTACTTAAATCTGCCTTTTATCGATTACGCGCTTGGACTTTCCTTCTGAACGCTCCAAGGACTTTGGCTCCACTAAAGTCACTTTAGCAGAAATTCCCAAAGTAGACTCTACCGCAGAACGGATGGCTCTTCCTTTTTCCTCAATCTTTCTTACAGAGTCAGAGAAAAGCGCGTCCGACATCTCCACGACAATTTCAAGGGTATCTTTATTGTTTACCCTATCCACAATCAATTGATAATGAGGAGCCGTATTTCCTAGATCCAGCAGAACACTCTCAATCTGGGACGGGAATACATTCACTCCGCGGATAATCAGCATATCATCACTGCGTCCACGAGGTTTGCTCATTTTTATCAGAGTACGGCCGCAGCTGCATTTTTCCCGGCTGAGAACAGCAATATCGTGTGTACGGTAACGGATTAACGGCAAAGCCTCTTTCGTCAAACAGGTAAACACCAGTTCCCCCTGTTCCCCTTCCGGCAAAATTTCTCCTGTATCAGGATCGATAATTTCAGCATAAAAGTGATCCTCATTGATGTGCATGCCGTTTTGCTCACTGCATTCGAAGGCAACTCCAGGCCCTATAATTTCAGACAGGCCGTAGATATCATAAGCTTTGATCCCGAGCAGCCGCTCAATTTGCCGCCTCATATTCTCAGTCCACGGTTCCGCGCCAAATAATCCCGCTTTCAAATGGATATCATCCGGCGTCATACCCATATCCCGCAGAGTTTCACCTAGATATACGGCATACGATGGTGTGCAGCATAAAACTGAGGAGCCAAAATCTTTCATGATCTGAATTTGACGCTTTGTATTTCCTGTAGAAACCGGGATTACGGATGCACCCAGTTTTTCTGCACCATAATGCAGCCCCAGTCCGCCAGTGAATAGCCCATATCCAAACGAAATATGGGCAAAATCATGTTTTCTGGTGCCAATGGCGGAGAGAGCTCTTGCCACACATTCACTCCATAATTCAATATCATTTTTTGTATATCCCACGACCGTTTGTTTACCCGTGGTTCCAGAAGAAGCATGAACCCGCGATACCTGTTCCATCGGAACCGCAAATAAACCATAGGGATAATTATCTCTTAAATCCTGTTTTATGGTAAAGGGAAGTTTTGTAATATCCCGGATATCCCGAATATCCTCTGGTTTTACTCCCAATTCATCCATTTTTGCCCGATAATAGGCAACATTTTCATAAACTTTACGGATCACACGCGACAGGCGCAACGACTGCAGGTGCTCTATTTCATACAGCGGCGCACATTCTGCCGATGGATTCCAATATTGTTCACTCATCCTTGATTTCCCCCTTTATGAATTTCCTGTGCCCCCTTATCCCTGCCCAGCCGAAACGCTTTTTCATTCATTTCCACAAATTGTGGTTTTACACAATGCATAATGGATTCTTCCCACTGCTCTACAGCAAAAGGCAGGAAATTTGATAAATATCCAATTAAAACAATATTTACTGCTTTGGAAGACCCTGCTTCCTCTGCCAGACTCAATGCATCAAAGGCATGCAGATGGCACCCCTGCTCTTGGATATTTTCCATAATTTTACGTGGATACTGGGCTGCCCCGGTAATAACTGGCATTGGATCAATCCGTTGTGTATTGGCAATCAGTCTCCCCTCTTTACTCAGGCAGGACAGCGCACGGGCAGCTTCCAGTCCCTCAAATGCCAGGATAAAATCCGCTTCCCCCTGCTCTACTGTCGGAGAGTAAACTTTTTCTCCATATTTGACATAAGTGACAACAGAACCTCCCCTTTGGGACATTCCATGCACTTCACTGATTTTTACATCAAACCCACTATTCATAAACAGGTGTCCTAAAATTCGACTGGCAAGAAGCGTCCCCTGTCCGCCGACACCGACAATCATAATATTCGTACTGCTTTTCATCTTGCAACCTCCTCCGGTTTGCTGATTGCCTCAAACGGGCACAGTGGCGTACAAAGGCCGCATCCGACACATAATGTCGTGTCAATGGAAGCCACACCATCTCCCTTGACGATTGCGGGACATCCCACTTTAAAACAGGCCTTGCACATCCGGCATTTCTGGCTGTCCACATGAACAGGAGGATTATGTTTCACTTGCTTTAGCAAAGCACATGGTCTCCTGCAGATAATTACAGAAGGCGCTTCTGTCTCAACTTCCCGCTTTATCAACACCTTAAGCTGTTTCACATCGTTCGGATCAACAACAGATACCCGTTTAATCCCAATTGCACGACAAAGTGCTTCCATGTCAATTGCAGTGGTGGGTTCGTTGCGAATGGTGTACCCCGTTGTTGGGTTTTGCTGATGGCCGGTCATCCCAGTTATACTATTGTCCAATATAATGACGGTTGAATTTGAGTGGTTATACACGATATTGACAAGCCCGGTAATTCCTGAATGTGCAAAAGTAGAATCCCCAATAACTGCCACAGTATGCTTTTCGCTCTCTGCTCCTCTCGCTTTGTTAAAGCCATGCAGCCCTGATACGGAAGCCCCCACACAAATTGTAGTATCAATTGTCGAAAGAGGGGGTTGTGCCCCCAGCGTGTAACAGCCGATATCACCGCTGACTGTCAGTCCCAATTCATGCAGTACATAAAATAATCCGCGGTGTGGACATCCTGCACACATGACCGGAGGACGAGCCGGGAGTTCTTCCGGATAAGTGAAATGATCTTCCGTTTTATGAAGCAGCTTTTCTTTGAGAAGAGTCTGGGAAAACTCCCCAATCCATGGGAAGAGTTCTTTTCCTATGACCGAAACGCCGATCTTTTTGCAGAACGTCTCAAACACGTCGTCTAGCTCTTCGACGACATACACAGTATCCATATCCTTTGCGAAATTTTGAATCAGCTTTTGAGGAAGCGGATGAACAAGTCCCAGTTTTAAAATATTTACGGTTTCACCCAACACTTCTTTTACGTATTCATAGGTAATACCAGAGGTAATCACACCTATTTTGCTGGAAGAAACCCTTTCGATCCGGTTAAACGGACAATTCTCTGCATAAGCACGCAGCTTTGCCATCCTTTGTTCCACAACCACATGGCGCTGTTTTGCCATTGCAGGCATCATAACATACTTCTGGGGGTTTTTCACATACTCCTTTAATTGCTGCGGTTTGGGTTCTTTCCATTCTACCGTACTCTGTGAATGAGACACTCTTGTGGAGAGACGGAGAATGACAGGCGTATCAAATTGCTCTGATAATTCATAAGCCAGCAAGAACCATTCCCCCATTTCCCCCCGTATAGGAAACCGTAAAAAGAGGATCTGCCGCCACATTTAAACCGACATGTTTCATTGCGCAAAACGATCTCGCCCCCGCAATTGACGCACCCACCGCCACTTCTGTAGCAACCTTTTCATTGGGCGCCCATTCACAGTACAATTCCGGATATTTGGCAGCCTCTTCTGTAATTTCTGTACTCGGTGTACCCGGATAACTGGAAATTACCTGACATCCCGCTTCATACAATCCACGCGCTACAGCTGCGTTTCCAAGCATGATTTCCTTTTTCATTGATGGGACTCCTCCTTCTGATTTCTTAAATCCACAATACGCTGTGCCTTTCCCT
>CALDJI010000085.1 GCA_937901805.1 uncultured Clostridia bacterium
CTCTTTTGTATGAAGGTACGGCTCTATATCTTCGGCAGTCAACGCCCTTCCATCACAGAAAATCCACTCCGTAGCTAACGCATCCGCTGTCAGAAGAATCGCTGCTGCCATAGTCTGTTTTTCTGTGCTGGATGCCCCTATGCTCCGATAAAACTGTTTGTAAAGAGCAGCGGCCTTCTCTTTTGCTTGTTCTGTAGACATGAATGCCATAAACAACTTCCCGGCATGTCCATAATTGGATCGAATTACCTCCAGAACTTCTATCGCATCCTCAAACAATGCTTCCCGACATTCAATTTCTATAATACGGTTTATTGCACCTGCTCCAGACGAAGCATGAGTGATAGGGGATTCTCCGGAAGTGATGGTGCAATTCTTCCATGTAGGCGTTTTTTGCAGTCCTCCCGTTTTGGCGCCTCTCGTTTTTCCTATTCCTTCGCATAGCATATATACAGTCTGTTCGAATGATTTTTTGTCTTTTACCAACTGAAATTCGTCCAGTATAAGAGGTAAATTATTCACAAACCCGGCCAACTGCTCCAACCCTACCAGCGTCCCATTGAATGTCTGAAGGTACCCAGCTCCATCGTTCGGGTCACCCCAAACAGATACTGCTAAAAGCTGCGCGACCGTTTTTCCTGTTCCGGAACCTCCCCAAAAATGCAACATAAAGTTAAGTTTACCGATTGTTTTAATGATGATAGATGCAAAGGATGCCGCCAGTGCTATTCTGGCTGCTGAATCTGTCTTTCTGACAGACTTAGTAATTTCAAGCCACTTTTCAAATTCTCCACATGAGTGGACTGATTCAAATATCTTTCTAAAATTCTCCTGCCCATCAAATTCCAGATTCTCCATATACGGACTAAACATTCCGTTGGAAGTCCATCCAAGATGGCTTACAGATTGTGCTTCTGGGATTGTATTATGGTTTAAATCCTCTAAATCCTGCAAGTACTCCACTAGAAAAGCAGCGTTTTTATCCGAAACAGAAATGTCTTTGTCTGCCAGTTTTTTTATTTCCCTGGAACTAAATAACGTGCTCTT
>CALDJI010000086.1 GCA_937901805.1 uncultured Clostridia bacterium
TGCGTACTGAAAAAAAGAAAATGGCTCAGTGGGTTACTGGCGGGATGGCTCCTTTTTGCCGGTATACAACTTCCGGCGGGGGCGCAGGAACCGTCTGTCTCTGCACAAAGCGCCGTGGTGATCGAGGCGCAGACAGGGAAAATCCTGTACGAGAAAAATGCGTTTGAACAACGTCCTATGGCAAGTACAACCAAGATTATGACTGCATTGATCGCGCTGGAACAGCCCGGGATTGACGCCCCCTTTGTCGTAGACGAAGCGGCCATCCAGGTAGAGGGGACTTCCATGGGGCTGAAAACCGGAGATACGGTCACGCTGCGGGCGCTTGCCTGCGGGATGCTGATGGCGTCGGGCAATGACGCTGCAAACGGAGCGGCAGTACGGATTTCAGGCGCTCTCCCGGCTTTTGCACAGAAAATGAATGAGCGCGCACGGCAAATTGGTATGGAACAGACGCATTTTGTCACTCCTTCCGGGCTGGATGCGGAAAGCCATTATTCTACGGCATATGACATGGCGCTTCTTGCCAGAGAAGCCATCCGGAACGAGGATTTCCTTGCCATCTGTTCTCAGAAAAAGATAACGGCAGAATATGGAAATCCACCCTATAAACGGACGCTGTCCAATCACAACCGATTGCTTTCTCTTTATGAAGGGACGATTGGCGTAAAGACCGGATTTACCAAAAAAGCAGGCAGATGCCTGATTTCAGCGGCGCAGCGGGATGGGATTACTCTGATTTGTGCAACGCTGAAGGCTCCCGACGATTGGGATGATCACTGTGCTCTGTTCGATTACGGCTTTTCCAAAGTTCAAATGGAACAGCGGCCGGAGGCGTTTTCTTCCGCCATGCTTCCTGTAGCGGGAGGGGAACGGCAGGAGGTGCGGATTGTGCCGGTACAGCAGGCACAGTTTCCCAAAATAGAAGGTATGGCCTATTCCTTAACCTATCAGCTGCATGTGCCAAAATTTTTATATGCACCGGTACAAAAAGATGATATAATAGGTAATGTGGTGTATTATGCCGATGGAACAGAAATGGCGCGATACCCGGTTGCCGTGGAGGAGACCTGCGGCAGGCCTCTCCTGGTTCCTGGAAAGGAACATAAAGGATTCTTTCAAAGATTATGGGAAAAAATTCAGGTTTTTTTAACCTGAATCAATGGAAAACAGGCGTTCTGGTTTTGGAAACGCTGCAAATAGATGGACTGGAGGAAATTTCATTGGAAAAAAGGCTTTCGCGCCTGCAAAAGGTGCTGTCTGAATGCGGATTCACCTCCCGCCGGAAGGCGGAGCAGATGATTGAGGAGGGCAGAGTGACGGTAAACGGCCGCCCGGCCGGCATTGGGCAGAAGGTGGGTCCGAAGGATTTCATCGCAGTGGACGGGGTAAAGGTGGATACCTCTTCCTCTGCAAAAAAGCATGTCTATCTCATGCTCAATAAACCGAGAGGATATGTCACCACTATGAGCGATGAGCTTGGAAGGCGCGATATTACGGCGTTTACCCAAAATGTCGGTACCAGGGTTTATCCGGTGGGACGTCTTGACCGTAATTCGGAAGGGCTGCTCCTGCTGACTAATGACGGGGAATTTGCCAATATTATGATGCATCCCAGGCATCATGTCTCCAAGCGCTACCGCGTTACGGTGCGTCCGGATATCACTGACGAGCAGCTGGTCGCCCTGAGCGAAGGGGTAACGCTGGATGACGGGACCAGAACCTTACCGGCAGACGTGCGTATTATTGACCGGCAGGAGGGGCGCGTTGTAGTAGATATTACGCTGTATGAAGGGAAAAACCGCCAGATTCGCCGGATGTGCGAGACGGTCGGTTTGGAAGTGGCTCGCCTGAAGCGGGTAGCCATTGGTCCGATTCGGCTGGGAATGCTGAAGGTTGGCGCTTGGAGATATTTGAGTAAAGAGGAGATTGACGCGCTCAAAGCAGAAGCGGGACAGCCTTCTTCCAAAAACCGGGCGCCCCGAACGCGCCGTTAGGAGGTGCAAAGGAATGCTGACCATAAAATTGTGTACGGATGCTGTGCATGTCCGGGAATTCTGTGAAAAACAGGGGATTGCCTTTGATGGGAATACCGGCGCTTTCCTCAGTGAAGAAAGCGGGCAGGAAACTGGTTTTTGTCTGTTTACAGTGGAAAGCGGAGTGGCGGCTATTCGCTGCGTGTGCTGCGGGAATGATGAATTCCTGACCGATGGGTTAATCCGGGCGGTGCTCAGCTATTGCTCCCAAAATGGGACTCCTCAGTTTTTGCTTTCCGAAGGAATCGATTGGAAGATGGCGGAACGGCTGGGTCTTGACATTCATTTAACAAATCTGCCAAGAAACATTGAAGAG
>CALDJI010000087.1 GCA_937901805.1 uncultured Clostridia bacterium
GCATGCGGCTGTTAACCGCAGGGTCGTCTGTTCGAGCCAGACAGGGGGAGCCAATAGTTCGAAATCGCTGTAGAAATTATCTACAGCGATTTCGTAAACTTGTACCATACATTATGGGCCTTTAGCTCAGTTGGTTAGAGCAACCGGCTCATAACCGGTCGGTCCAGGGTTCGAGTCCCTGAGGGCCCACCAATTAAAATAAATAGGGGTATAGCTCAGCTGGTAGAGCAGCGGTCTCCAAAACCGCGTGCCGAGGGTTCGATCCCTTCTGCCCCTGCCAATGCTGCTATGGCTCAGTAGGCAGAGCACTTCCTTGGTAAGGAAGAGGTCACCAGTTCGAATCTGGTTAGCAGCTCCATAAACCCACATGAATTCGATTGTTCATGTGGGTTTTTTGCTGTCTTCTGAATGATGAAATTTCCGTTATTCTTATCAGATGGGTCTAAGATATTTTTTGATTGAACGGTAGTTGTTAGGATTAGAAAACGTATTTAAATTTCCTCATATTGAATCATCTCCCCAGGAGCCGGTTGACAAAAGGAACGAAAGGGACTATTCTTGTAAAGGTAGCTTTACGTTCTCCGTTTTGGTACAGATTTAGGTCTTAAATCAAAGGCGTATTCTGCTCGGTTTGTCATGGGTGGAATCGCTTTTTTGCTTCTAGAGGGAAAATGTTGGGAAAGGATGTCGTGGGTAGTGATGGATAAAATAAAAAATTGGGTTCTAAATCATAAAAAGCAGACAATTATAATTGCGATTTTACTGGTGATTGTTCTCTGCGCCGGAATTGCTGTAGCAGTCCTATTTGGCAGCAGGGGAGAAAAAACTCAGGATGGGAAGACTGTACAAGTCGAGTTTTCTGCTCAGGATTTGAAGGGTGTTGTTACAGGATTGGATGAGGAGACCTATATCTTGGCGGGAAGCGATTTGGATTTACTGTCCCTCTTGTCCTATGATCATTCGATTGTGCTGAATGTAACTGCGCAACCATTGGATTTATCTGCGGTAGCTAATCTGGAAGCAAAGTACACTTTTACAGTAAATGCAAAAGCGCTGTGCGAATTTCTCGGGCGAGAATTTCCGGAAAACGGCGCGGCGGAAAGTGTCGTTCTGGCTTCCAAGAAAATTATTGTGGTGGATTCGGAAACCGCCAAGGATTTGGAAAATTCCGGCATCGTCATTTTCCGTGGTACGGGAACGCCGGCAACAAACCCGGGCGACGGGACCGCTTCGTCAGAGAGCGCGTCCAGCGCTGCGCAAAGTAAGGATCCTACGGGAGCTTCACAAACTGGGAATAGTGGAAATACTGGCAGCATTGAGAGTACCGGGAATACCAGCTATGGTACGTCCGGATCCAGTTCCAATTCAAATCACAGTTCGCAAAATCCTACCAGCAGTCATTCGAGCAGCGGACAGTCTCCGCATACCCATACATGGGTGTATGTCAGCCCGGAAAACAGCGGACATATGGAATATGGAGTAGAATGCCGTGCACATGGGTACAATGGGGAGGAGCCGATGTTTTTCCGGACTCAAAACGATTTGTTTCTCCATCATATGGCGGACGACTGTATGTCCAGCTGGGGATATGGATTCAAAGGGCTGGCATATAAATACTGCTCCGGATGCGGTAAAGAAGTGGTCACAGGGCATGTCCATGATTTTGGAGCTGTTGCAAAAGAAGTCTATTCTGAATCTGTGGTGTGCGAATGTGGGATGTCCTTCGGCGGCGGTGAAGATTACACAGCGCTCGACTCCTGGAAGACCCATGTGGAGATTTACACCAGTCATGGAGAACCAAAGGAGGAACACGATAGTTATCATGTAAAACAATCCAGTTTCACACGGTATGAGGCCACCAAAACCTGTACTTGTGGCTGGCGTCCGGTTGATGACCGTCCCGTGTATTGAGACACCTTTTAAAAACACCGGATATTTCAGTGGAATGGCGACGCACAGCGGGAGCGAAACCGTTTTGAAAACTTATGAGAAATGAAAAAAGCGGAGACTATCAGTCTCCGCTTTTTAACGGTTAATTATTTCACAATAGAAATGGACGTTCGCATGCTTGACATCAATCGGACAGGGGAGTAAACTGAGAGAGGTTTGAAAAAGAAATGTTTTTGTGGGCACTATTCACAAAACTGTGAGGGGGAATCCTTGTGGGTTTAATCGCATTTTTGATTCTATTTCCATTTGTAGCCGCCTTTATTTTGGCATGTATGCGTAAAAGCGGACCCGTGCGGAAATATACGATGTTTGTTTTTTGCGCGGTGATAATGGCGGCGGTTCTCTATTTTTCTGCGACCAGCCTTCTGAATGGTGAGACCGTCTCTTATCTGCCGGAAACACACCTGATTAATACCGGAATGCTTGTGATAGAATGGTTTTTAATGGGATTGATTATCTATCAGAGCTTCAAGTGGAAAAAGTATTATTGTGCATTGCTTTCTGTGGCTCAAACTGGCCTGATTACCTGGCTGGAGCTGAGCGGAAAGTCCGAACTTCCGGGCAATCATATCCTGTCGGATAAACTCACGATTATCATGTGTCTGATTATTGGGATTGTCGGATGTCTTATCTGCGTCTATGCAATGGGATATATGAAGGATTACCATACCCATCATACGGAGTTCCGGGATCGCCGTTCTTTCTTTTTTTCCATGCTTTTTGTGTTTTTGGGCGCTATGTTTGGATTAGTATTTTCCTGTAATCTCACTTGGATTTATTTCTTTTGGGAAATCACCAGTGTTTGTTCTTTCCTGTTGATTGGTTACAATCGCTCGCAGGAGGCAGTGAATAACTCTTTTCGTGCTTTGTGGATGAACCTGCTCGGCGGGCTGGGGTTTGCGGTTGCGATTGCTTATGCAGCGATCCAGTTGAAAATTGCAGATTTACAGACTTTGGTACAGACTGGGACAGGTACTGCGGTTGCCATTATCCCGGTCATTCTGCTTGCCTTTGCAGGTCTTACCAAAAGCGCGCAGTTGCCCTTTTCCAAGTGGCTGCTTGGCGCGATGGTTGCGCCGACCCCGACAAGCGCTCTGCTGCATTCGGCAACCATGGTCAAAGCGGGCGTTTATCTCCTGCTCCGGCTTTCCCCAGCTTTTTACGGGAATCTTGCCGGGCTGATGGTTACTACGATTGGGGGTTTTACCTTTTTGGCTACATCCATCCTTGCGATCTCCCAAAGCGATGGAAAAAAAGTGCTCGCCTATTCCACGGTTTCCAATCTGGGGCTGATTACCGCCTGCGCAGGCGTCGGTATGCACGAGGCGGTCTGGGCCGGCATTCTTTTGATGATGTTCCATGCAGTTTCCAAGTCTCTGATGTTCCAGTCGGTTGGCGCTGTAGAAAACTGTATCGGCAGCCGGAATATTGAAGATATGCACGGCTTGATTGTCAAACTTCCGCGTCTTGCCTATGTCATGATTGTCGGAATTGCAGGTATGTTCCTTGCTCCGTTCGGTATGTTGATTTCTAAATGGGCTGCACTCAAAGCCTATGTGGATTCTGGGAGCATTCTCCTCGTTATCTTCTTGATTTTCGGTAGTGCGACCACCTTGTTTTACTGGACAAAATGGCTTGGGACACTGGTGGCCGTCCATCACCACTCCGAAGCGGTGAAAGATACCACAAAGGGGAGCGAATGGCTTTCCCTTCTGGTTCACTGCCTGTTGGTGATCGTCTTATGCCTGTCCTTCCCATTGGCTTCCACCTATTTAATTGAGCCGTTCCTGATGGATATGTTCCATGAAACCATTCCAGCTCTGATTAGCAGCGGCAACCTGTATATTATGGCAATGATGCTCTGTATGATTGTCATTTTGCCGATTGCTGTGCGTCTGCTGACCTTTGGGAAAAAGAATAAGATTATCACCTCCTATATGGGCGGAGCCAATACCGGAGATGACCGTACTTTTGTCGATTCTTTTGGAAAGCCGAAACAGATGTTTTTGTCCAACTGGTATTTAACTGATTATTTTGGAGAAAAGAAAATTTTGTTCCCCTCGCTGGTGCTCTCTGCAGCAGGGCTGATTATTTTACTGGTAGTAGCGATTGGAGGTGCTCTGTGATGGCAGGATCTGTGGTGTCCGCTTTAGCCTATATTCTTATCGGGCCAATCCTCGGTGGGCTGCTGCAGGGGATTGACCGGAAAATAACGGCAAGGCTCCAGGGAAGACAGGGTCCACCGCTTCTTCAGCCGTTTTATGATCTGTTTAAACTGTTTTCCAAACAGTCGGTTGTGGTAAACAATATCCAGGATTTCCTGGTCTGTGGATTTTTGATTTTTGTGGTCTTTACCGGCGCCCTGTTTTTCTGGGGCGGGGATATCCTGCTGGTCTTTTTTGCCTTAACGCTTGCGGGGATTTTCCTCATTATGTCCTCCTGTTCCGCCTATTCTCCCTACTCCTCTATGGGCGCACAAAGGGAACTGCTGCAGATGATGGCCTATGAGCCGATGGTTCTGCTTACGGCAATCGGTTTTTACATTGCGGCGGGCAGTTTTAATGTCAAGGAAATTATCCAGTCGAATATTCCGGCCATTGTCTATCTGCCGGGCATATTTGTGGCGTTTGTCTATATCCTGACCATTAAATTTCGCAAGTCCCCGTTTGATCTCAGTACTTCCCACCATGCTCATCAGGAGATGGTGCGCGGTCTGACAACCGAACTGTCCGGGAATATTCTGGCTTTGGTAGAACTCTCCCACTGGTATGAAAATGTCTTTTTGCTGGGGGTTGTCGGCCTATTCGTTATGAGCAGCCACTGGTGGAGCATTCCGTTGGCCATTGTGGTCTGCCTGCTGTCCTACTTCCTGGAAATCATCATCGACAATATTTTCCCGCGCGTTAAATGGCAGCTGATGTTGAAATCTGCCTGGGGCGTCACCTTGATTGCAGGCGGCATTAACCTGATGGTGATTATGCTCATCCCATAACTGGGCGATAGAAAAGAGGAAACGTAAATGTTAAGTGTCTCAAAGTCTCCGTGGCTGCTGCACTATGACGGTTCCAGCTGCAACGGCTGTGATATTGAAGTTCTTGCCTGTCTTACGCCGCTGTATGATGTGGAGCGGTTTGGGGTCATCAATACCGGCAACCCGAAACATGCGGATATCTTTCTGATTACCGGGGGGATCAATGCGCAGAACAAGCCGGTGGTGGAGGAAATCTATTCCCAGATGCC
>CALDJI010000088.1 GCA_937901805.1 uncultured Clostridia bacterium
TTTTTTCGGCATAAATTGAACGAAAATATTGCATATTATGGGCCTGTAGCTCAGTTGGGAGAGCGTTCGGTTCGCATCCGAGAGGTCAAGGGTTCGAATCCCTCCAGGTCCACCAGTCGAGAGCCTTGACACGCAATTCGCGTGCGGGGCTTTCTTTTTTATTTTAGACTAGGCGCTCGCGTCCGAGAGCAGTATCTTTTTTGTATCCAACAGACAAAAGAAACGGCAACCCTCCATTGAGGATCGCCGTTTCTTTTTGCTCTTTTCTTCTTTGAGAAAACATGCAGCGCAACTGAGATGTTAGAACGGGAAAAATATTACAGCGGGAATTCGTATTTATATAATTTTTGCTCTACCGAAAAAGCCTGCAAATCTGTTCAAAAACAAGATTTGCAGGCTTTTTCAGTAAACGATCTTTCCTTCGCTCAATGCACGGGATACGGCATATCTTTGGTGTTCCGAGAGAAGCAGATGCTCCGCTTCCTTTGGAGAAAGCCATATCAAACTGTGATCCCGCTCCATAGGCGGTTGTTTGTAAGCGCCAGGAGAACACAAGTAACAGTGGGCAATGGGGTGAAAAGGACGCCCGTCTCCAAAAGCGCGGGTGTAACTTGCGACGACACAGAGCCGATTTCCGATGACGACGTCGTATCCGGTTTCCTCTAAAAATTCCCGTTTCAGGCATTCTTCCGGAGTTTCTGCTGCTTCAAATCCTCCTCCAATTAAAAAGAGGCCACGCTTTGTTTTGACGACGCCGAGTTCCCCACTGCTATTCTGCAGGATTCCATATGCGCCCGGCCGGTGCTCGTAGGAAATTCCTTTTTTCGGCTGTCCAAAAGTTTTTTCTATCAGTTGGCAGCCCTGCGGGAGGTCTTTTTCCATTTTATAGTTGATGAAAACCTGCCCGCGCAGAGGTTTCTGCTGTTCCTCTGTCACATGATAGCCACGGGCTTCAAAAAAAGGTTTTGCAGTGATCGAAGCCTCTGTACGGATAGAACCGATCCCGAGCAGAGAGGTTTCCAATTCCAATCGTTGTGCCAGCAGAGTTCCCACGCCTTTTCCCTGCCAGTCATAGGCACAGTATAGCCTGTCCAGATAACCGCTGTTGTTGCAGTCTCCAAATCCGACGATTTTTTCATCCTGTACGACCACAAAAGCACGATGAGAAGCCAAGGAACACATCCAATCCAATTCATTGGCACAGTAGGGAGCCCAGGCACAAAGCTGTTCTTCATTATAGTGCGTTCGGTTGACAGCATGGACTGTGCGATAGAACAGGTTTAGGACGTCATAGAGATCGCATTTTTGGAAAGGTCTTAGTTGTATCAAAGGCTTGTTCTCCTTTCAGGATGGATATCATATGCGGTATTATCAGAAATATTCAGTTTTGATTCTGTTTCATTTTAGCATGGATTCTAACTGGAGAAAAGGGGATGCTCCGGTAAAACAAGTTCATATATCCCTTTTCAAACAGAGAATGAACTCTTGATTTACCAGTTATTGCGTTGACAAACTGGAAAGCCTGATTTATGATGATTGCAAATGGTAAACAGGGCGGATAAAGGGGCTGACGGTAATGGCAGACAGAAAAATCAAAATCTTAGATACTACGCTTCGGGATGGGGAGCAGGCTCCGGGTTACAGTATGAATCTGTACGAAAAGTTGGAAATGGCTTCTCAATTGGAGCGGCTCGGCGTCGATATTATTGAAGCGGGATTTGCAAGCGCCTCACCGGAGGACTTTGAAGCGGTAAGAAGCGTTGCGGAACAGGTGAAGGACTGTACAGTTACCAGCTTGTCCAGGGCGCTGAAAGCGGATATTGACAAGACGTTTGACGCGATCCGTGTCAGTATGCGCCCACGCATCCATATTGTGTTAGCAACCAGTGATCTGCATATGAAATATAAACTTGGCATGTCTCCGCAGGAGGTTTTGGAACGTGCACGGGAGTCTGTCCGTTATGCAAAACATCTGTGCGATGATGTGGAATTCTCTGCGGAAGATGCGACCCGCAGCG
>CALDJI010000089.1 GCA_937901805.1 uncultured Clostridia bacterium
AAGGGGAAAGCTTTTCAACAATTGCGGGGTATGGATCTAATGGAGCAATCGTCCACTACCATGCTCTGCCGGAAACCTGCGCGTCAATTCGGGCGAAGGGATTGCTTTTGGTAGACAGCGGCGCGCAGTATCTGGATGGCACAACCGATATCACCAGGACCTATGCGGTCGGAGAACTGACCCGGGAGGAAAAAGAACGCTATACGACTGTGCTGAAAACCCATATTTCTGTTGCGAAATCCGTTTTTTTGGATGGGACAAGCGGAAGTACCCTGGATATGGCAGCCCGCTGTGTGGTTTGGAGCAAAAGGATTGACTACCGGCATGGCACTGGGCATGGCGTAGGCTTTTTTGGTGGAGTCCATGAAGGACCTCATAACCTGCGCACAACCAGCCCGGTTCCGTTCCATGCAGGAATGCTCATTACGGATGAACCCGGTTATTATGAAGAGGGGAAGATGGGTATTCGGATTGAAAATATCCTGCTTGTGAAAAAGCTTTTTGAAAACGAGTATGGAATCTTCCTTGGTTTTGAACCGGTTACCTATTGCCCGATTGATACTACCCCGGTTTTGGTAGAGCAGCTGAGTGATGAGGAGATTGCCTGGCTCAACAGTTATCATCAGGCGGTTTATGAAAAATTATCTGTCCATCTGGAAGAGGATGAGCGTGTATGGCTGAAAGAAAAGACAGCGCCCATCTCCAGAGGATAGGGTTTGCATGATCATAGAAAGGACTAGGGGAGCGGGAAACCCGCTCCCCTCCATCGTTCCCATCTGTCAAAAAATCGATGAGGAGTAGGGGAGGAAACAAGATGACCTATGAGGAAGCTTTGGAGTTTATCCATTCCCGCCCAAGGCTCGGAAGAAAAAAGCCCGGCACGCAGCGGATGGCAAAACTGCTCCATGCACTTGGCGATCCACAGAAGGCGTTAAAATTTGTCCATATTGCGGGGACAAATGGGAAGGGTTCTGTTACGGCAACGACGGCCAATGTTTTGAAACTGGCTGGATATAAAACAGGGCATTTTATTTCTCCGTTCATTTTGGAGTTCCGAGAGCGGATTCAGATAAACGGGGAGATGATCCCGAAGGAAAAACTGGCGGACTATGCGCAGAAAGTCAGAAAAATTGTGCAGGAAATGGACGCCAGGGATGAGATTATCAATGAGTTTGAGATTGACACGGCGATCGGTTTTCTCTGGTTTGCCGAAGAACACTGCGATCTGGTCTGCCTGGAGGTCGGTCTTGGCGGATTATATGATGCCACCAATGTGATTGATTCGCCGCTTGTCACGGCCATCACCTCGATTTCCCTGGATCATACAAACCTGCTGGGGGATACCACAGCAAAAATTGCACAGGAAAAATGCGGGATCATCAAGCCCGGCACGG
>CALDJI010000090.1 GCA_937901805.1 uncultured Clostridia bacterium
CCCCCTTTACTGGACACCCAGTAGAGGGGGTACATATCAAAGCAGGGGCGCCCTCGATTCTTTTTCTATTTTCCCGCAGGAAATCAAAGCACACCCTGCCCCCAAAAAACAGGAGAGATTCCTATCTGGACAGGCAGTACTATGGGCGCGTGTACCGGCGTTTGAGAACAAATGCCACCCTCTGTACTGAACAGGGCATGCGGACTTTCCCGGGACATGCTTTTGGATTTCATGAAAAAATCCTGCCGGCGAGATCTGCCTGCCCCTCTTTCGCGGAAGGCAGAAAGCTCTCCGCTTAGCATACCCTTTTTATCCTATGCGGGCATGTGTTTTACTGTCCATCCCCTTCAGCAGAGAGGTTTTCAAATGAACGTCTTTTCCTTCCTTTTCTGCCCTTCAAAAGAAAAATTAAAGAAAAAAACCTTCAAAAAAATTTCTCTTTTTTCCCCCGCTCTTTCCAAACAGCCTGGTACCATGTCTCCCATCGGGCATAGCCTCTAAAATTTTCTTCAAACTGCATCCCATATCCGTTAGAGTATATTCCACAAGCGGAGGAAGTTCTGCATAGGATTTCCTTGTCAGCGAATCATCCTCTTCCATAGAACAGGGGTTTGCCGTCAACCCCTGTTGAGAAATCTTTCCTGCCGATTTTTTCAACCCCCAAAAATGTTTGATTTGCTCCATCAAGTCGCGGAGAACCGAAACTTTCCATCGTTTGCTGAGCAAGGTCAATGTTTTCTCTACCGGACAAGCTAGGGCAAGGGCGGTATTTTTATGAAAAAACAATTTTCTTACAGGACAAATCCTATTACAATCACCATCAGCGGAATGGTTAGTATGGAAAGCACGGTTGAAATCGCAATGATCTTGGAAGCATAGATAGCATCTCCGCCGTATTTTGCCGCCAACATTGAGGTCGCAGCCGCGGCGGGACAGGCCATCGCGATAAAGTTCGCCAGGTAAACCAGCGGCTCAGACGGTAAAAGCAGATACATTGGAATCATCAGCAGCGGGAATACGATCAGCCGAATCAGGGAAGTATAATAAATACGCACCTCTTTGAGTGCCTGTAGAATATTGGAACGCGCAATGTATGTCCCTATAATGATCATGGCAAGCGGGGTGTTCAGGTTGGCAATATGCCCGACTGCCTGCCCAACCGGATCGGGAAGGGAAATCGGAGTAAAGAAAATCAAAAATCCAATGAAAATCCCTATCACACCAGGATTCAACAACAGCTGCTTAGCCACCGCCCCCGGTTTCACCCGTTCTTTCTGGCGCCCTCTGATCGCTGCAACTCCCTGAGTCCAAAGGGTAATGTTAAACAGGGCCAAAAATGCAGAGCCGTAAAACACGCCTTCTTCCCCCAAGACAGATAAAATCAGGGGGATTCCCATGAACCCGGAATTGGTATAGATGCTGCAAACTCGATCAATGTTGTATTTCCCCCAATTTTTTTTGGAAAATAAAAATCGGGAAAGCAGAATCATCACCGCATGGGCAATGGTCGCATACAAAAAGGCAACTCCCAAATTTTTTGCCAGGTTTGGATCGAACTCCTGGTTATAGGACTGAATGATTACCGCCGGGGAAACAATCAGCAGCACAATGTCCGTCATCTGCTTAATGCCCCGTTTCGTCACCAAGCCCACTTTGTCACAGATATACCCCACCGCGATCAGCAGGAACATGACGATGACCTGCGTCGCTACTTTGGATGCCAAATCCACATGAAAAACCCCTTTTTCGGGAGTAATCCGCCTGTCCCATTCCTCTGTCAGGCAGTCCCCGTACTGTATGATATAAAATTTATCATACAACATGCAGGGCCATCCGGCAATTGTCAGAAACGACAGATTTTTTCGATTTCATACAAAAAATACGAAAAACAACAAGTTTTGTTTCTTTCAATTCCTCTGATTTTTTCCAAAAGACTTCTCATCAATTCTTTCCTTTACAAAATGAAAAATTCTCAATCTGCATGGAAATCAAATTCTTCACATGAATAAAGACAGGGGAAACAGAAAATACTGATAGTACATATCCAATGCGATAAACTGCCAGATACACTATCAACCTTGCGGAGGAAGTACTATGAACAGAAGAAATCCAAAATCCAAATTCACAAAATTCCTGACTGGCAAAGGCTTTTATATGGTTCTTGCCGCCTGTCTCGTCGGCACCGGAGCGGCGGCTTTTATTGCGGTGCAGCAGACGACGGATCGTCTGACGAGCCCTAATAATCCGGATCAAGTTCCCAGCCAGGTACAACAGGTGCAAAGCGAACCAGAAAGGGGTGTTTCAAGATTAGAGGAAGCAGGAAAACCAGTGGAAGGAGTCCCGACCGAATCATCGATCTCGTCGTCTTCAGCGTCAAACTCCTCATCCTCCTCGTCGCAGTCATCTGCGCAGCAAAACCCATCGTCCGAGCCGTCCGATACCTCCGTGCAGCCAACGGAGCAGGAGCAGTCGCAAAAACTGCAGTTCATGCTGCCCGCCTCCGGTAATGTACTCAACCCTTTCAGCAATGGGAAACTGGTCAAATCCACAACCCTGGGCGATTGGCGAACCCACAATGGCGTTGATCTCTCGGCGGAACCCGGTACTCCGGTCAAATGTGTGGCAGACGGTACGGTTACCAAAGTGGAATCCGACGGGCTGTGGGGGACTGTCATTGAAGTCACTCATGCTGACGGCCTTATCAGCATCTACAAAGGTCTCGGCGACGCCCTGAGCGTTTCGGAAGGACAGGAAGTGGAAATGGGTCAGGTGATCGGGGCAGTCGCCCCCAATTTCCAGGCGGAAGTGGCAGACGGTCCGCATCTCCATTTTGAACTCATGCAAAATGGGGAATATGTCGACCCCCTCACTACGATGGATAAAGTGGAATAGAAAAAACGCTGCCTTTTGCCGGCAGCGTTTTTTCTTTGATTTTCTGTCTCTGCCAAAAAAGACGGCGATGTAATTTTTTCCTGTTCCCTTATTCGGCAAACGCCCCTTTTCTATCAAAAAAGAAAAATCTGCTGAAAATCTCAATTCCCTTGATTTTTTATACAATCCGGGTTATGGTCTGGACGCCCCGTTTGAAAAGTAAGGCTGCAGCCGTTGTCTGAGATGATTTTCCGCTTGTCAAAAGCCATCGGTACAAATATCGATGCAGTTCACAGGCAGGATATTTCCTGATGTCCGGTCCGTTAGGACATCAGAAAATAATTATATGGTTACAAATGCGGATAAAACTCTGGAATACTTTTCAGTTCTTTCTTATTATAGCGGTAAGATCGGGCTTTGGAGATTTGAGGGAAGGGATCTTGCGGGAGTTTGCAAAATGCAAGAATTATCCGTTCCGGCAGTGTTTCCCTGGGCGGTTCCATCAAATCGAAGCTCTGGAAGCCATAGAATCCATAAGGAATAAAGAGGATAAGCAGTTCCATATGTCGAAAAATTCCCTTTGACAATTTTCACAGTCTTTTGTACGATAAAATCAAAATGGGGAGAGGAAGACAGATGGAACGAAAAATCAGAGAGCTGCCGCCTCTCAGAGGTGAACGGGAAGCCTGGTATCGGGCGCTGATAGAGCGTTTTTTGGAGAGAAAGCCCAGTACCGGAAAAGAAAAACAAGCTACGCGATATCGATACGAAGCGGAAACCTATCGGGAATATGCCATTTTTCTTCAGCGTCCTGCCTGGCTCAACAACGGGTTTGATTTTATAGTCCATGTAGAAAGGAGTGCCTTTTCCGAAAAGAGGGGTTCCCAGCCATTTGGATGTAGCCGATGCTTTGCAGGGGTGCAAACGCAGAGATCCGGGCGAATATAGACATGTCAAAATGCCATTGCCGATTTTTATTTCTGCCGGGAAGGAGATCTTTCCCATATCCATGCAGAATTCAGCGATTATAAGGAAAACCGGCACTCTATCCAGATCCTTTTGCTGGCAATCAAGTGGCTGTTTTTGGAGCGGGACTGTGCATACTGGAATTATTCCGGCCAGAAAATGCTCTATGAAAAATTGGTGGAAAACAGCCTGGCAGATCCATTGGAGCCGGCCAGGGAATATCCCGTATAAAAAGGGTTTATCGATGAAAGAATTGTTTGGGCTCTTCTGCGGATTTGTGTTATGGCATGGGTTCAAAGTTTGAGATCAGTAATTCCTGGATTTTTCCCCGGGCCTTGCTGTTGCTGTTAATCATACGGGAGGCCTGAACCCTTGTGATATAGTAAGTGGAATAGAGATTGTCAAAAAAATCATCCTTTGGATCGGAGTTTTTGGGATCGGAATTGCTTACCGCAATTTTCGCCCCTTTCCTGTGCATTTCATTGACAAAGTCCCTCAGTTCCTGTTGATCCGAATCAAAAAACGGGGTCTGTGTATAGGTGGTAAAGTTTGCTGTGGTGCTCAGCGGGCGATAGGGAGGATCCAGATATACAAAGGTATGCGCGTCAATAAAATCGGCCGATTCCCGATAATCCCCGCAGACAATGGAGACCCCTTGTAATTTTTCGCTGACTGCGCGCAGATTGGCTTCATCACAGATCAGAGGGTTTTGATAGGAGCCCATGGGAACGTTAAACAGACCCTTTTGATTAACGCGAAACAGCCCATTAAAGCAGGTACGGTTGAGGAAGATCATCAGCGCAGCCTTTTTGATATTCTCCTGATCCATGCCTTTGGTTTTGAGTTCATTAAAAACCATGCGCTTTTCGGTGTAATAGTGTTTCCGCCCTTTCGTATCCAGAGGGAGGAATTCCCTCTGTAGAACGGAGAGTAATTCAATCAGACGGCTGGGATTATCTCGGATCATGAGATAGGTATTGATGAGTTCCGGATTGCGGTCACTGATATAGATCTGCTGCAGGGAAAACCTGCTGAGGATATCAAACAGTACGGCGCCGCCGCCGACAAAGGGCTCGGCATACTTGGTGATCTGTCCATTGGAAAAAGGATAATAGCGCCTAATTTCCCCAAGGAGCTGCCCTTTTCCGCCGGCCCATTTTAAAAAGGGTTTGACCGTCTTTTTTTTCTCTGCGGATTGTCCGGCAGGAATGACAGCCCCCTTCTTGGCATGAGCTGCGGCGCTTTTTGGAAGGCCGGCTTGCTTATTTCCTGCTTTTTGTGCAGACGTAGTTTTCATATTCAACCTCCAAAATGGCAAGTGGTTGTCTGATTTTGTACTCATATTATATTCGAAACCGGAAAGGATCACAATAGTATAGACAAGAAGACCTTACAGCAGCCCGCCGAAGGCGCGGCAGACATATTTAACATATTTAACAGGAAAGGCAGGAAAAAACAATGGAACACTCACCGTGGGATTTAAAAGAGGCAATGGAATATTTTAAAGGACAAGGGGCTCCGCAGAATCAGTCTGCCCTGGTGGAACTGCTGCGGGAGGTACAGCAGGAAAACAGCGGGATTCTCCCAGCTGCGGTTCTGGCGGACATTGCACAGGAATATGGAATCAAACCGAGCCTGTTGTCCGCACTGATCAAACGGTATCCCAGCCTGCGCAGTGAAGAGGTTCCGCACAGGCTGGAGATCTGCGGGGACAAGCGCTGCCAGAAGCAGGACTGTGCCAGACTTCACGCATTGATCGAACGGGAGTTTGATGTAAAAAGCGGACAGGTAAGCCGGAAAGGGGGATTTTCCTATCGGATTACCGGATGCATGAAAAATTGTGGGAAAGGCCCCAGTCTGAAATGGGATGGGCAGTTGTACCCCTTTGCGGACGAGGAACTGATTTTCCGGCTGGTAAGGGGAAGATAGGCGGATAGGATGGGAGCGCTGCCAAATGGATTTTTTTGGCAGCAGCCCGTTCAAATGCCAAAAAAGCAGAGAACCCCTGGAAAACTGTATAATAATCGCCTGTTTCCCATATCCTAGAAGGGAGGGGATGATTGTATGAAACAGAAGTTTCAGGTAACAAGCCTGCTAATCAGCATTGTACTCGCGGAACTGGTCGGCGCGCTGTCCGCTCTGTTTTCGGGAAACATCGGTTCCGGATATCAGGGGTTGAACCAACCGCCGCTCTGGCTCCGCCAGGATGGGTATTCCCGGCGGCATGGGGAATCCTGTATGCGCTGATGGGTACGGCCGCTTATCTTATATACCAGTCGGATGCAGATCAGGGAAAGAAAAAACAGGCTTTGACCTTTTATGGGGTGCAGTTGTTTTTCAATTTCCTGTGGAGCATCGTCTTTTTCCGGTTTGGAGCCTACTGGCTTTCGGTGGCGGTGATTATCCTGCTGGATATTTTTCTGGTTGTTACCATGGTTCTGTTTGCACGTATCCGGAAAGCCGCCATGTACTTTTTCATTCCCTACCTGGCATGGGTTCTGTTTGCCACCTATCTGGACATTGGGGTTGCAGTTCTCAATTAGAGATCTTTTGAAAAAACAGAGCCGCCGCTAATACAAAACCCGCGAAGAGCTGGTGCTCTCCGCGGGTTTTGTATTAGCGGTTTTTCA
>CALDJI010000091.1 GCA_937901805.1 uncultured Clostridia bacterium
GGAATTCCTGGTACAGGTTTTGGAAACGGTTCTTGCAGAGGGCGCCACAACGGTCAGTATCCCGGATACGGTAGGATACCGGATGCCCCAGGAAATGGCGGAACTGGTCAGTTTTGTCAAAAGTCATGTCCGTGGGATTGAGAAAGCCTGCGTCTCTGTGCATTGTCATGATGATCTCGGCTTTGCTACAGCCAACACTCTGGCGGGAATTTGCGCTGGAGCGGGGCAGGCAGAGTGTACGATTAATGGGATCGGTGAGCGGGCGGGGAATGCAAGCCTGGAAGAAGTGGCAATGGGGCTGTATGTCCGCCCGGATTATTACCACGCCTATTGCCCGGTCAATTTGAGACAGATTTACCGCACCAGTAAGTTGTTGACGACGATTACCGGCGTTGCAGTCCCTCCCAATAAATCTATCGTTGGGGCAAATGCGTTTGCCCATGAGGCCGGTATTCATCAACATGGCATTCTTGCCAATCGGGCTACTTATGAAATCATGTCTCCAGAGGTTATTGGGGTTCCGCAAAACCGTATGGTTTTGGGCAAACACTCCGGAAAGCATGCTTTTGCCGATCGGCTGAGTACTCTTGGCTATGAACTGTCAGAAACACAGTTGGAAAAAGCATTTTCCAGTTTTAAACAGATTGCGGATCGGAAGAAGACTGTGACCGATCGCGATATTGAAGCTTTGGTGGGTACACAGCATGCTCACTTTGAGCCGACTTATCTGCTGAAAAGCTTTGTGGTTAACAGCGGAACCGTCATCTCTGCCACTGCGGCAGTGAAACTGGTTCGTGATAAGGAAATCTATGAAACCGTCTCGACTGGAGACGGGCCGATTGACGCTGCGTTTAAGGCCATTGAAATGACAGCGCATTCCGGCGCAGTTTTGGACAGCTATACGATTAACTCTGTTACAGAAGGAGAAGATGCACTCGGCGAGGTCATTGTCAAACTGAAAGCAGGAGGGACTACTGTTACCGGACGAGGACTGAGTACGGATATTATTGAGGCAAGTATTAAGGCCTATTTAAATGGAGTCAACAAGATTGTTGCACCGGTAAAATCTTGAGAAAAGGGGGGAGAAAAGTGAAAGCGAAAATAACCATCTTTGATTCAACCCTGCGCGACGGCGCACAGGGGGAGGGGATCAGTTTTTCTGTAGAGGATAAACTGAATATTGTGACTGCTCTGGACAGGCTCGGAGTATCATATATTGAAGCGGGGAATCCTGCATCCAACCCAAAGGATATGGAATTTTTTGAACGGGTACAGCTGCTTTCACTCAAAAATTCCAGGATAGCGGCGTTTGGTTCCACTAGGAGAAAAGATCTCCCTGTGGAGCAGGATGAGGGCTGTCTGGCCTTACTCAGCGCCGGTACGGATACAGTTACTATTTTTGGGAAGAGCTGGGATCTCCATGTGACTGAAATCCTCCATACGACACTGGAAGAAAACCTGCATATGATTGAAGACACGATACGATTTTTTGTGCAGGCAGGGAAAGAAGTTGTCTTTGACGCGGAACATTTTTTTGACGGGTATCGAAAGAATCCCTCTTATGCGTTAAAATGCCTGGTGACGGCGCAGGAAGCGGGGGCGGCTGTCCAGGCCGGAGTTACCCATGTTCAAGGAACCTACCTCGGATTTGGAGAACGCTGCGGCAATGCTGCGCTTTCGACCCTGATTCCGGATTTGCAGTTAAAGCTGGGTTATTCCTGCATCCCCGAAGGGCAGATCATAAACCTGACGAAAACCGCCCATTATATCTCGGAGATATCCAATAATTTTGTCGCTTCCAATCTGCCCTATGTGGGGAAAAACGCCTTTGCTCACAAAGGCGGGATGCATGTTGACGGCGTTAGTAAACTCCCTGAATCTTTTGAACATGTCAATCCGGCGGCGGTCGGGAATCAAAGGGTATTCCTGATGTCTGAGATGGCGGGTAAGGCAGCGGTATATTCCCAGGTAAGAGGGCTGGATGACTCTATAGAAAAGGATTCTCCGCAGACAAAGCAGATTGTAGAGCAGCTTAAAAAACTGGAAAACCGGGGATATCAGTTTGAATCCGCGGCAGCCAGCCTTCAGATTTTAATGCTGCGGGAACTGGGAAAGTACCGCCCGTTTTTTCAGCTGGCCTATTATAAACTGATGGGGGAGCAGTATTCAACAGAACAGCCAAACCGTTCTTCCGCAATTGTCAAGGTGGTTGTCGATGGAAAAGAAGAAATTACAGCGGCAGAGGGGGACGGTCCGGTCCATGCTCTGGATTTAGCGCTTCGTAAAGCTTTAGAGGTTTTTTATCCCCAGCTTGCGGATGTCCGGCTGATCGATTATAAAGTGCGGGTTATGGAACCTAAACAGGCGACAGCAGCGATGGTGCGGGTTTTGATCGAATCTACGGATGGAGAAAATGTCTGGACAACTGTTGGTGTTTCCCAGGATATTATCAACGCAAGCTGGCTTGCATTGTC
>CALDJI010000092.1 GCA_937901805.1 uncultured Clostridia bacterium
CATACAGACCTTGGAGAGGGTCTATAAACACTACTACTTTATAATACGAGGAGATCTGTATGCGCCGAAAAATTTTTATTACATTGTGCAGCGTCCTTTCTGCTGTCTTTCTGATTTCTTATCTATTCATATTTTTCCTGTTCCGTTCCGTTCTGTTTCAAGAAATCCGACAGCAGCAGATCAGTCTGCAGAAATATAACGAAACCATTTTTACCAGCTATATCAATTCCTTCAGCATGGTTCCGTTTCAATTAGTCAACGACGAGGAAATTGGAGAACTCGCCAATACGGACAGCGATTCCTATCTGGATATGTTCCGTGCACGGGAACTTCTGCGCAAAAAATTCAATAAATATCTCAATCAGCAGCTTTTTTCCTCCAATCTTGACTGCCGTATTCTGTTTTATTTAAATGATACGATTCCTCTAGATTCCTATTGCGATGCTTATACGCTTTCTGAACACGTTGATTTGCGCACCTGTCAGGTTTTCTCATCTCGTCTCATAAAAGACCAAGAATGGTATTTGCGCACGCGAAAAGTAACCTGGTCCCCTTATTTTTTTATCAATAAGGATACCAATGAACTCTGTTATTCCAAATATGTCTACAATTATGCATTAAATTCTTCTTCAGATGGAATTGGGACTATTGTGATCGCCATTCCGGAAAACGCGTTTCTTGAAAAGCTTTCCGCCAGATCCATTACTCCTAACAGCCGTTTTTTCTTAAGTAATGAATATCAGGAACTTCTTTACTCTTCGGGCGAGGTTTCCGACAATTTATTTCTCATTGCGCTTTCCCAGAATTCCAAACAGATTCTGCAGGATCCTGATTCCCATGAACGCTATCTCGTTAGCACTTCTTCTGTGAACCAAGATCTTTTTCTCACGTTTCTAACACCGCTTTCCGATATTGAACAGATGGTAATCTCTGCACTATTTCCCTATATTCTTTTTGTACTAATTACCTTTTTCCTGTTGATTTGTGTTTTATATCTTCTCTCTAAAAAAATTACCGAACCAATTATTTCCTTGGCTGAGCTGATTGGTACAATCAACGATACCAGAACCTTTCAGACACAGCGTTTTTCAATTTATCACGATGCTGAACTTCAAGTACTGTGCCAAAGCTTTACAGAACTGATTCAACGAGAAAATGCCCTGATGAATCAAATTATTGAAGAAAACAAAGCAAAACGTACTGCCATGCTTCATGCCCTGCAGGCTCAGATCAATCCGCACTTTCTCTATAATGCACTCGACATGGTCAGTTGGCTTGCTCTCAGCAAAGGCGAAGATGCCATTGCAGACATCGTTTCCTCAATTTCCAATCTGATGCATTACAGCATTTCCCTTCCAGATGCAACCGCTCCCCTTTCGCAAGAAATCGAAAACATCCGGGAATTTATCCGTATTTATCAAATGGAACGTCCCTGCAATATCCATTTGATTCTGGATTTTTCTTCAGAGCAGGCGAAGCAGATTCCAATTCCAAAATTTACGCTACAACCACTTATTGAGAATTCTATTCTTCACAATGTGGATGCTGAAAATCTCACAATTCTCATTCGAATCTCAGGTCTTTCCAATTCCTTTGAGATTTCAGTCACAGATGATGGGGTTGGTGCAGATCCGGATCAACTGAACGCCTTTCTGCATTATGAGAATACCTCCCTAACTGTCAGCAGCGGTTTTGGCATTCGAAACGTCAACGAACGTCTGCAGCTGCACTTCGGCAACAATAGTCACTTATCCTACCGAAGAGATTCTGACGGACATCTGACTGCTTCCCTGTTTCTGATGCCGTTTCCGCTTTCCTGACCTATTGTTGAGTATTCTAAAAACGCCTCACGGATTGTTTTTTCTCGTGAAGCGTTTTTAGAATTAGTATAACAATACAAGAAGAAGCGAGAGCACCATCCGAAACAGCATTCTCAGCACTGCAATTATCAGAAACGTGGCCAGCACGATAAGCCACAGTTTTTTCGACTTCATGATTCTCAATCCGACCTTTTCCCCCATCGGCGTCATCGCAAGCTCCGCTCCCAGCGTAAAAAACATCATCCCGACGATAAGCATCCCCCCGCCCAGCAGAAAGCACAGCAGTATACTGGGGGAAACGGGGGCAATACAAAAGCAGAGGGCTACAACGATTGCCATGATCGGAACCACAGCCTGCAGCGCTTCTACAAGTTTCTCCTTCAATCTTCTTTGGGCTTCTGAAAAATCCGCTATCTTTTTCTGTGCGCTCGCACCGTACTGCAGAACAAGCTGGGAATTTGTGACATCTATCTGTTTTACAAACGCCTCTACCTGCTCCTGTTCCCCGGGAGACAATATCGCGCGAAGGTTTTCTTTCTCATCTGCCTTTTTGACCTCCTCCTGTTTTACGGTCTCTGCCGGTTTCTCCTCGGCAAACGGCTCCAGCGTCAGCGTCGGTGCCTCCTGCATCATCTTTTCCAAATCCTGCTTCATATTCAAATGCCCTCCTTTTTGCCGGATACCTCAAATTCATGTTCCGCATATCCGTCCTGCGCGAGTATTGTCTTCAATACCCTCGCATCTGCCGCCGCTTCAAAGGCAGCGTCCTGATACAGATCATCCAGCACCTTTTCAAAAGCGCTTATGATGGTGTCCATCGTCTTTTCTATCTCACACTTTGCCTTTTTTATATTCTCCCCTTCTACGCCCGCGCGGTCAAATTCCGCATAGGACTCCACAAGCTTTACCGTAGTAGGCAGATAATATTCCATAAAATGGCGCATCTGCGCGCTCTTTTCAGGATGCTCCCGCAGGGCTGTAAAAATGCGGTTTAAAAGATAGTCGAGCTGATAGAGCTTATTGGAGATTACCTCTCCGGGAATCTGCAGATTCAGCTCCCGAAGCTGTTCCATATAATCATGCCCTTCCTGCTCGAGCCGTCTCTGAGTCTCTCTCTCAGGGCCCTCCTCCTGCTCTGTGCTCTCATGCTGCACTGATTTTGCATTCTGCTTTTCCAGCCGTACCTTTTCCTGCTCCGCTATCTGCTTTGCTTCATGCTCCTTACGCTCTTCCAGATACTGCTCCCATGTTTCATCGTTCAATACAAATATCGATCCGTCCTCATCCATATGTCCCTCAGGGAAAAAACCGTCCCGTATCATCCCCTTTACCTGACGCCTCAGCCTTGCTTCACTCAGACCTGTCCGCGTCGAAAGATCGCGCATCCAGATATACATATCCTCTCCTGCAAGCTTCAGATAACGCTCCGCTCTGGTCAGACGTTTTCTGATGCGGCATCCCTGCCACAACATCAGACCGCCCGCAGATGCCAGCACCAGAAACACAATGCTCAGCGTGCTCAGGGCAGCCTTTGCCGTTACCATCCATGTGATAAACAATATCAGCGCCGGAATTCCGAATGCCCCTGCTGCAATACTCCCGAATACAGTCAGCAGGATACCGCTGACCTTTCCGTTTTTATAAAAAATCCGATTCCTCACGCGCTGCGGCAGCGGAGTCCTGTAAACGGTTGTTCCGTCCTCACGCTCATATGCCTGTGCCGTCTGATATCCTGCGCCTGCCGGACCGCTCCTCGGATACCGGGGCACCCTTCTGCCCATCGCATTTCCGACCTGCTCTACCTGCTTTCCCACCTCGTCCAACGCACCGTTTACCGTTCCTTTTATCACCTCGTTGAGCTGCCCGAAATCTCCCGAACCCACGGCATCCTGTATTGCGTCCTTTATCCTGTTCCCAATATCGGAAAAATCATTTTTTTCGTTCATTGCTGTCATACCCCTGTCCGTCCAGAATCTTCCTGCCGGGTCTTTTCCCTGCAGGCTGCCTTTCTCTCAGAATAGCACAAAAAACGGGGCTGTTGCAAAAGTAGATAAATAATCTACTGGAGCAACAGCTCCATTTTTAT
>CALDJI010000093.1 GCA_937901805.1 uncultured Clostridia bacterium
ATGGGATACCGGCAATATATCGAGTATCCCCGTGTGCCCAACGCAAAAGAAGGGGTTGCGGCTGTCCTGTGGGCGGAAGAACGGGCGGAACGGGAAGCACTGAAGGGTCAATAAACAGAAACAGGGTTTCCCCTTTGCAAAAGATTCTGTCAAAAAACTCCGGGACTTTTCTGCCCGGAGTTTTCCATATGAGTATTTTCTATTTCTTTCCCCGGATTCTGTCCGAACCCCTTTTCAGAAGAAGTCCTCTTTCCACAGAAAGCATCTGCTCCTGTGGAAAATTCCCTAGAGCATGCCCTTGGCTTCTCCTGATAAAACAAAATTCCACTGCCGGAAGGACTGTCCCTGTCTCGGATCAGTGCTGAAACAGGCATTTCTACAAAAACCTGAAATAATGCCTCTTTGAGCGCCCCGGATTTCTGACAGATGTATACGGCGCCGATCCAGCTTTCCCAAAAAGCAGAATACAGCGGATTTCACTTACCAGGCAATACGTCCGCTAAACACCACCCTGCGGCTGCCTTTGTGTATTTTCCCGATTTCATAGCAGTCATAAAACCGGGAAATTTCCTGGATAACCCGGCCGGCGGATTCTTCTCCGGTCACCACGGCAAGGCCAACTCCACAGTTAAAGGTGGCGAGCATTTCTGCATCATCCAGTTTCCCCACCTGTTTGAGATAGCGGAACACAGGCAATGTCCGCAGTTTTGGAAGATGAATCTCCGCATCCAGACCGTCCGGAAGAATCCGGCAGAGGTTGCCTGCAATCCCTCCCCCGGTGATATGCGCCATTCCATGTACCCATCCAGTGCCAAACAGGGACTTTACCGCCCGGTAATAGGGCGTATGCGGACGCATAATCTGTTCAATCAGGGTTTCCCCTTCGATTTTATCCAGTTTTATCTGCGGCATCCTGTCCATCAGCATCCGGACAAGGGTATACCCATTGGTATGCAGTCCGTTGGACGCCACGGCAAGCACAGTATCCCCTTCGCGGATCGCAGATCCATCCAAAATCTCTTCCCGTGATACAACCCCGGCAATACTGGACGTTAAAATATAGGTGCCCGCTTCCACCACCTGCGGCTGGATAGAGGTTTCCCCTCCCACAAGGGAGCATTCATTTTCCCGGCAGGCCTCTGCAATCCCTTTGACGAAGGATTTGACCGTCTCTTTTTCTGCACCGGAGCAGACAATGGTATCCAGTACGGCAAGCGGTTTTGCCCCCATAACCGCAATATCGTTGACCAGATGGTTTATCATATCATGACAGATGGATTCACAGTACCCGTATTCCATGGCAAGTTTTTGTTTGGAACCAGGTTCCTCCGATTTCAAAACCAAAACCGGATGCCGGATATTTGGAAACTCCATATCATATAATGAGGCGAACGGTCCCAAACCATTGAGCACACGCGGATCATCTGTTTTCAGGTATCCGGCCATTTCCCTTTTCATGGCGTCGGTATAAGAGATGTCCACCCCCGCTTTACTGTAGGAAAAGCGTTCCTCCGCCTGTTCTCTTCCCGTCAAAAGCTCATCCACCGTAATCCCCATAATCCCTGCCAATTCCACCAGAATTTCGGCGCTGGGCAGGGCGCCGTTTTCCCATTTGGACACTGCCTGAAACGACACGTGGAGCTTTTGGGCAAGTTCTGCCTGGGTCATTCCCAGTTCTTTGCGTTTTGCCGCCAAAAATTTCGCAATCTTCTGATAATCCAACACGGACACCGCCTCCTAACCTGATTTCCACCTTTATTTTACCGTTGTCTCTTTTTATCCACAATAACGCAATCATGGAACTTTCCTTTTTCTTTCTACCCGCAGTAGAATCTTTTCCGGCGGCCGTTCACAGTCCCCCCGGTTTTGGTTGTTGAAAACTGAGAAATGTGCTATAATAGCAAAAACAAAATCCTTGCAGAATCCGTTCTGTCCGGCAGTAAAGGGCAGAGAAAAACAAAACTGCAAAGACGGGGGAACACCATGAACAAGACTAAAAGGCTCGTCGTCAAGGTTGGGACGTCGACACTCACCTATGAAACCGGCCATCTGAATATCCGCAGGATTGAAAAACTCGTCAAAGTGCTCTCGGATTTAAAAAATTCCGGAATGGAAATCGCCCTGGTCAGCTCCGGCGCCATTGGAGTCGGCGTGGGAGAACTGGGGCTGAAAGAACGCCCTTCCGATACGCCCACCAAACAGGCGGCCGCAGCAGTCGGGCAGTGCGAACTGATGTACCTGTATGATCAGCTGTTTTCCGGGTTTCACCACAAGGTGGCGCAACTTCTCCTTACCAAAGACGTGATTGACGACGACATTCGAAAGATAAACGTAATCAACACGCTGAATCGCCTGATGGAATTGGGCGTCGTTCCCATTATCAATGAAAACGACACCGTATCTGTTGAAGAGATCGTCTTCGGGGATAACGATACGCTTTCCGCGATGGTCGCCGTCCTGTGCCAAGCGGATCTGCTCGTCCTGATGTCCGATATCGACGGGCTGTTTGACAAAAACCCGAAAGAATACCCGAACGCCGCCATTATCCACCAGGTACACGGGATTGACGAACAAGTGGAAGCTCTCGCTGGCGGGGCCGGTTCTTCCAGAGGAACTGGAGGGATGGTGACAAAAATCCACGCCGCAAAGCTGGCAAACGAGCATGGAATTGACATGATGATTGTCAACGGGGACGACCCGGACAACCTGTACCGGATTTTTGACGGAGAGGAAATCGGAACCCGCTTTTACTCCGGTGCAGCCGGAGAGGACGCCTGAAAAGGAGGATATCCCATTGAACCAGATTGAATTGCTTGGAAGCCGCGCAAAAGCGGCGGCCAGAACCCTGGCCATAGTCAGTGCAGAGAAAAAAATACAGGCCCTTCATGCCATTGCAGACAGCCTGGAACAAGGACAGGCAGAAATCCTTGCGGCAAATGCAAAGGACCTTGCCGCGGCAAAGGACGCCGGAATAAGAGCGTCCATGCTGGACCGCCTGATGCTGGACGAAGCCCGGGTACATGCCATTGCACAGGCTGTGCGCAAAGTTGCATCACTGGAAGATCCTATTGGGGAAACGCTCCACGGATTTCTCACCCCAAACGGGATGAATATCCGCAAAGTGCGCGTTCCGCTGGGCGTGGTCGGGATTATCTATGAGGCGCGGCCGAACGTTACTCCGGACGCCGCTTCCCTTTGTCTGAAATCCTCCAATGCCGTCATCCTCAAAGGGGGAAAAGAGGCCATTCGCTCCAACCGTTGTATGGCGGCTCTTATGCGCGGCGCGCTGGAGCAGTGCTCCCTGCCCGCGGACGCTATACAGCTCATTGAAGATACTTCCCGGGAAAGCACCATGCAGCTGATGAAATGCAACCGCTATGTGGACGTCCTCATCCCCCGCGGCGGTGCGGGGCTGATTTCCTCTGTGGTACAAAACGCCACCGTACCGGTCATTGAAACCGGCACCGGCAACTGTCACATCTACATCGACAGGGACGCAGATCTCGCCATGGGAGCGGAAATCCTGTATAATGCCAAGACTTCCCGTCCTTCCGTATGCAATGCGGCGGAAAGCCTGCTCGTACACAAAGACATTGCGGAAACGTTCCTGCCCATGGCAAAACGCCGGTTAGATGAGAAACAGGTCACATGGTACGGCTGCGAACGGGTACGGAAAATCCTGGGAGATGAAATTTTGCCGGCCGCGCCGGAGGAATATGGAAAAGAATTTCTGGACTTCACCCTCTCTGCGAAAGTCGTGGATTCCCTGGAAGAAGCCATCGAACATATTACGACATATGGGCCGTGGCATTCTGAGGCCATTATTCCCCAAAACCTGCGTGCAAGCGAGGAATTCCCCGCCAAAGTGGACGCGGCGGCGGTCTATGTCAACGCATCTACCCGTTTTACAGACGGCGGGGAATTCGGGCTGGGCGCAGAAATCGGCATTTCCACCCAAAAGCTGCATGCGCGCGGTCCTATGGGGTTGAAAGAACTGACAACGGTAAAATACATTATCAACGGGCAGGGTCAGATACGCTGACTGTTCCCGGGAAAAGGAGTAATTCTATGGAAGAAAAACGCGAACGGCGAAAAGTGCGCCATAAAAACAA
>CALDJI010000094.1 GCA_937901805.1 uncultured Clostridia bacterium
AAAACGCTGAATAGATTTTGGCTCTGCAAGATTCACCTTACAGTCAATCCCCAAAACCGTCTTGAGTTTGTCATGAATTTCTCTTTGCAATGCTTCCAACTGCGCATATTTTTCCAAAAGAGTTCCGTCAATCAGTTCTACTAATACTTCCAGCGTATCCATGTATCCTTCTCTGCGGACAATTAGCTGGTAATGAGGCCCTACTTGAGGAATTGCAATTAAAACGCTTTCAATCTGGGATGGGAATACATTGACCCCTCGGATTTTCAGCATGTCATCGCTGCGTCCCATAATTTTATGCATTCTGGCATGTGTCCGCCCACAGGCACAGGGTTCAAAGTCCAGTTTCGTGATATCTTTTGTCCGATAGCGGAGTACGGGAAACCCTTCTTTTGTCAATGTAGTGATGACAAGTTCTCCTGCCCGTCCTTCTTGAGTAATCACATTTTCTGTTTTAGTATCAATCAGTTCTGCTAAAAAATGATCTTCTGCAATATGCATTCCCCTTCGCTCCCGGCATTCTCCCGCAACTCCAGGTCCCATCAATTCACTCATCCCATAGTTATCCGTTGCAAAAAGACCCCATGCCTGTTCAATTTTATCACGCATTTCCTCTGTACAGCCTTCCGATCCAAATAGGCCAAGCTTTACTTTAAAGTCTTCTTTCCGGTATCCCATCTCTTCAGCAACTTCTGCCATATACAGGGCATAGGAAGGGGTGCTTACAATCGCCGTGGTTCCAAAATCTTTCATCAGCATAACCTGCTTTTGCGTGTTCCCGCTGGATGTCGGCACTACAGTGGCTCCGATTTTTTCTAATCCATAATGCAATCCCAATGCACCGGTGAAAAGTCCATATCCAAAAGCAATTTGTACTATATCGTCTTCGCTGGCTCCGGCCGCCATGACAAGCCTTGCTACCAAAGAGGACCAATTCTCTAAATCTCGCTGTGTATATCCGACAACCGTAGGCTTTCCGGTTGTACCAGAAGATGCATGAATCCGAACAATTTTTTTCATGCTTGCCCCGAACATGCCAAAAGGATAATTATCCCTCAAATCTGCTTTTGTGGTATACGGAATATACTGAATGTCAGAAAGCGTTTTAATTTTATCCGGCGTTACCCCCGCTGCATTCAATCGATGGTGATAGAACTCTACATTTTCATAGCAGTGTTTGACAACCCACTTGAGACGTTCCAATTGTACCTGTTCAATCTGAGAACGCGGCATCGTCTCAGTTTCCCTGTCAAAAAACATGGCATTCCTCTCCTTTATTCGGCCATAAATAAAAACAGATAAAAAAGCTGCCGTATGAATGGACATACGGCAGCTTTGCCTTTGATACAAACAGCTTCCGGAATCCTTCAATCGCTTTATTGGTTTAAAGCAATTGAACAATCTTATGATACGCCTTTCCCCTTTTTTTGTCAAGGGTGACAGAACTTTTTTCATAGAAACAGGAAAATCCCTGTCATTTTATGTAAAAATATGTTCTGTGAAAATTTTGATTCCCAACAAAATCAAAATCACTCCGCCAAATATTTCAGCCTTATTTTTCCATATTGCGCCAAAAAATTTCCCCAAGTAGACCCCTGCAACACAAAGTAGAAATGTAATAAGGGCAATCAACCCCGCCGCATAAACAATGGATATTTCCATAACTGCAAATCCTACGCCCATGGCAAGGGCGTCAACACTGGTAGCAATTGCCTGAAAAAGGAGCTGCTTATTGGTTTGTGTACGAACCAGAGAGATCAACGGCGGATTTCTAATTTCCCCGATAGCTTCGGTCACCATTTTACCTCCAATTATACCAAGCAGCAAGAGTGCAATCCAGTGATCGAACCGCTGTACATACTCTGAAAACGTTGTTCCTCCCAAATAGCCCAGCACAGGCATTATTCCCTGAAACCCTCCAAAAAACAGTCCAACTTTTACAGCATCCCTCATGCGTATTCTCTGCATGCACATCCCATTTGTAATAGAAACTGCAAAGGCATCCATAGATAACCCCAAAGCAGTTAAACTGAGAAAAACCAGCTCCATAATCTCCTCCGAAAATAAGATTTAAAAAGTATTTTGTCTTTAAACAATATATTAATTTATTGCAATAGGAATTGTGTATTCGGATATGAAATGCTATAATTGTACGGATAAAATATCCTGAGGTGGTGACA
>CALDJI010000095.1 GCA_937901805.1 uncultured Clostridia bacterium
CCGATGAAGAGGACTGGGCAGAATTTTCGTTCCTGCCTCCCTGATATCCGGTGCCGTCTCTGGGCGGGATCTCGTTATTCAGGCAGTCTGGGTTTGGGCAGACGGTGGAAATGACTGTTACATCCGGGTTTTCCAACGGGATTTGTGCCGATGCGGGGATGGCACATGTGGCAAAAAGAGACAACGAAAGAAGAGCGAGAAATAAGCGTTTCATAAAATTCCCTCCATGAAAATATTGAAAACAGATTTGCTTTCTACATACAATACGATTGAAAACCGGAAATCCTTTCATGGAGAATGAAAAAGATTTCAATATAAGATGAACATGATATGGAGAAAATTACAGATTGTCTGTAGTAGGCTATGATATCGTGGTGTCATGAGATGGTTTTGTAAAAGAGAAATTTTCATATAAGGAGGAATCCCTGTGGATCCTGTGATTACACTTCCCCATGTCACGAAGAATTATGATGGGGAAAGGGCATTTTTGATATCAGTCTTCAGGTGAAGAAAGGGGAGATGCTTGGATATTTTGGTCCAAATGGCGCGGAAAAAAGCACTACCATTCGTCAGATTATGGGGTTTGTCCATCCGTAAAGCACAACTGCTCTGTTCTGGGAATGGATTGTTTTTCAGATGCGAGCAAGGTACAAAAGCATGTCGGTTATCTTCCGGGAGAGATTGCATTCTTTGCCGACATGACAGGGGAGAAATATCTGGATTTTATTGCACAGATGAAGCAAATTTTCAGTATGGCGCACAAAAAGGAAAAATCCAGAAAATATCCAAAGATATGAAACAGAAAATCGGATTGATTGCCGTGTTTATGAGAGAACCGGAAGTTTTGGCTCTGGATGTAAACTGTAGTACCCGTTTAGGGAGTATATACAGTGTATTAAGTAAGAAAGAAGGGACAACAATTCTGATGTCTCCCCATCTTCTTGAAGAAATTGAAAA
Source organism: uncultured Clostridia bacterium (assembly GCA_937901805.1). GTDB lineage: Bacteria > Bacillota > Clostridia > Oscillospirales > Ruminococcaceae > Pseudoruminococcus_B. Next base: position 958 of record CALDJI010000095.1, read on the forward strand.
AACCTGTGACACTACCGCCATGATACGTCATGGGAAAATGATAGATACTGTACAAATTTCTACACTTAGTAAAATAAATGGAAAGATATACAAAATCACATTTCCAAATGCAGAAAATATCAAAAGTTGACGCAGGATTTAAAACGTTTGACCCGGAAGTTACAGGAACCCAGGTTCGGGTTCCCATACAGAGAGTCTTTCAAAATCCGGTATGCCATTGCAGGCTGCTATCCTACTGCCTTGGAAACCGAATTGCAGACTCTGGAAGATCTGCTTTTGCATCATTATGGAAAGGAAAAAGATACCCGTACTTAGCTGGCCGCTGTTTAAACGGAATTTAAAGTCCTGCCCGCTCCTGTTTATTGCCATTTTTTGTTGTTTGCCATGTACGCTTCCGTCATTATCTAATATGTATAACCCGGAGCGTGCCGGGATGCTCAGCAGTTATCAGGAGGCACTGCCGGAAATGATGGCTGCGGTTGGAATGACCGATGTGGCGCAAAACCTGCTGGAGTGGATTCGGGTTTATCTTTATGGGTTTATCATGCCGCTCTTTCCATATGATTTTTATTATCATTGCAGTCGATATACTGGTGAGGAACTATATAGATCGGGGATCCATTTCCGGGCTTTTGGCGACTCCGAATTCCAGGGGGAAAATTATATTCACCCAAATGGTTTCTATTTATCTTTGGATGTTTTTCCTGACGGCCGGTATCACAGCCCTTTGGATTGCCTGCTGCGAAGGGATGTTTCCGGGAGAATGGGATATTCCCTTCCTACCCGCTGCTCAATGCAGGAACACTGATGCCCTGGTTTGCAGTGGCGGGAATCGTGTTTTTCCAGTGAATCCATATTCTATTACCTGTTTGAGTCGGGGATTCCGCTGATATTTTTCCTGTTCCAGATGAGGGGCAGTTTGGGAAAGGATCTGGAATCTTTTAAGTACCTGACCGTTTACATGCTCTTTCCTGCAAAGGAGCTCATCTCCGGGGATGCGGGCGCATTCTGGCCGTGCGTGGTACTTGCGCTGCTCCGCCTGGTTTTATCAGGGGTCGGCTGTGTGTATTTTTGGAAAAGAGAGTTTTCTGCATAAGATCCTATTAAAAGTCGCTTACAGATCAGCGGATAAAACTGGTGCTGATTCTGCGCTCCGGAGCAGGAAACGGGATGCCGGATTGTCTGCCGGCTTCAATACAGGAGAGCAGCCAGGCCAGGTTATCGGCAAGGGTTCGCATTGTCTGCAATCCTTCCAGGTCCTGTTTGACCTGATTGGGAGTATTGCCATGGACACTGTTCCAATATTGGGAGGAGACCACCGGCATAGAGGAGATCGTGAAGTATTTATTGAGCTGATCAAAGGTCGCGCTGGCTCCTCCCCGGCGGCAGCTGACAACAGCGGCGGCGGGTTTGTAAGCAAAAGAGGTTTTGGCATAAAACACACGATCAAAAAAGGCAGAACAGGCGCCGGCTGCACTGGCATAATGCACAGGCGCGCCGATGACAAGGCCATCTGCTTCATGAATCAGATCAATGCCTTCATTGACGCCGTCGTCTCCAAAAACACAGTGGCCGGATTCGGTGCAGCGTCCGCAGGCAATACAGGAACGAACCGGCTGGTTTCCGATTTGAAACAGACTGGTTTCAATCCCATGCTTATGGAGCTGGTTTGCCACCTCGGATAGAGCGGTATAAGTACACCCATGTGGACGGGGACTGCCGTTAACCAGTAAAACTTTCATAAAATTTCCCTCCAAAGTAATCAGTGGATTTATCTAAATAGAAAGGGCCAATCCTGTCAATAGAGAAATTTTGCAATGCCGCAGTCGAATTCCTGACAGGGACGGCCGCGGGAATCTGGTTTTCCTGAAATTTTTCCTGCAAGCAGTTTGGGAACCGCCTGCTCCAATGCCGTAATAGTATCCGGATGGACAGGGATTTCCCCATGGGAAGGGAGAATCTCCTGCACAATATCTTTGATACTGGAAAGTCTTTTCAGGCTTGTAAGATAAGCGGGAAGATTACGACCCGGTCCAAATAGATAAATTGTTCCGGTCTGAACGCTGTCACCGCTGAGCAGAAGCCCATGTTCCCGGTCAAAGAGGGCTATACTGCCCGGTGTATGGCCAGGGATTAGGAGAATTTCAAAGGTCCATTTCCCAACGCGCAGGATTTCACCTTCCCAGAGCGGATGAAGATGGGAACAATCGTTTCCTTTTTGAGCATAGTAATCAAATTCCGCAGGATGCATCCAGATTTCCTGAAACTGGTGATTACATCCGGTATGATCCCCATCTGCATGGGTGTTGACAACGAAGATTGGGAGTTTTGTCAGGGATCGAACAAAGGCATGCAGATCCCCATCTCCAAAGCCGGTATCCACGAGCATGGCGCGGTGTTCTCCCAGAATAAGAAAACAGCGGACGCCTCCGTCTTCGATCCGGAAAAATCCAGGTTCCATTTCAATGGCTTCAAAGATATCCTGTTTCATGATGCAAAACCCCTTTCTATAACAAGAATCGAATGCACAGAACTGGTAAATTGGATTCCTTCTCTGTCTAAAACCAATCTGCAGAAAAATATCCTGTAATGATTATACCATAAAACAGGAGATATGAATGGCGTTTTATGAATTTTATTCAGTTGTATGCCAGTATCTTTCAAGAGATATCCGTAAAAGAAATCAAAAAGTTTTACGCGAAAAAAGCGGGATACCGCTTGCTTTTCCAAGCAGGTATCCCGCATGAATACTGAAAAAATGGAGTGACATCTTTTTTGTCACTCCATCATGGAGCTACTGGTCGGACTCGAACCGACGGCCTGCGCATTACGAATGCGCTGCTCTACCAACTGAGCCACAGTAGCATATCTGCAAAATATTTTAGGTGAAAAATCACATCCACTATTATATCAAGAAAAATCGGATAGTCAAGATGTTTCCGAGAAAATTTGATTTACTTCGCCCCTTTCATATAGTATAATAAAATTAAATCGTTTGAAGGGGAAGGAGCGCAGGACGGGATTCTTCCCTCAAGGCAACTCTTATTTAAAAGGAGACCCCACATGATCGTTGAATGTGTTACAACAGCTGCTATTATTTTATTGATTGCGTTTACTTTCCTGCGCGCCGGCAGGACAAATTATGCGGTTGCCGTTTTGCCGTTGGCGCTTGTTCCGGTTGTGCATATCCTTGCGGGCTGGTGTGCAAAGTATTTTGCACAGCTTTTGGGGGCGCGGACGGGGATTGTCATTCTCTGTGTGGATTTGCTGGCGCTTGTGGTGTCCTGCATTTTGTATGGTGTCTTTGTCAACACAATTTCTTCAAAAACCTCAAGAAAGACCTATCTTATCTGCTGCGGCGCGTTCTCTTTGATTTTTACGTTTCTCCTCATCCGCGGTGTGGTGGATACCCATTTTGTCCGTTAGCTTTTTGAGAAGATAAAAGAAAAGGGCGAGTTCAAGCAAAAAATGCTTGACTTTGCCCTTTATTTGCCGTATACTATTACAATGTATCAAAATGGACAATCACGCCTTTTAGAATAAAGGTATTATAGCACAGGGTACACAAAAACACAAGACCTAAAATGCAAAAACTAAAACAGGACGACGGTTTTTGATTTGGTTTTCGCATTGTGTCGGACTGCAAATAGATTGAATGGAGTGAGCAAAGCCTATGGTGAATGTCAAGCCAGTACAGCTGGGCAAGAACGTACGAATGAGCTTTTCGCGGATTAATGAGGTTTTGGAAATGCCGAACCTGATTGAAATCCAGAAAAACTCATACCAATGGTTCCTCGAGGAAGGCCTGAAAGAGGTTTTCCACGATGTCTCGGCGATTACGGACTACACCGGAAACCTGGTACTCGATTTTATTGACTACCGCCTTGACGAGCAGCCGAAATATTCGGTGGAAGAGTGCAAGGAACGGGACGCCACTTATGCGGCTCCGCTTCGTGTACGCGCGCGGCTGTTGAACAAGGAAACCGGCGAGGTCAAGGAGCAGGAAATCTTTATGGGCGATTTCCCATTGATGACGGAAAGCGGTACCTTTGTCATTAATGGAGCGGAACGTGCGATTGTTTCCCAGCTCGTTCGTTCTCCGGGCGTCTATTATGGAATGAGTTTTGATAAGACCGGCAAAAAACTCTTTAACGCTACTGTCATTCCAAACCGCGGTGCTTGGCTGGAATACGAGACGGATTCCAACGATATCTTCTATGTCCGTATCGATAAAAACAGAAAGCTCCCGGTTACCACGTTTATCCGTGCCCTCGGCCTGTCGACTGATCAGCAGATTATTGACTTCTTCGGTGAAGATGACCGCATGCTTGCTACCATTCAAAAGGACGCGACCAAAAACACGGAAGAAGCCCTGTTGGAAGTTTACCGGAAACTGCGTCCGGGCGAACCTCCGACGATTGAGAGCGCGCAGTCCCATCTTGACATGCTCTTCTTCGATCCGAGAAGATATGACATGTCCAAAGTGGGTCGCTATAAATACAACAAAAAGCTTGCCTTGGGTACCCGTATTACCGGAAAAACCCTGGCGCAGCCGGTAGTCAATCCCCTGACCGGAGAAATCCTCGCAGAAGAAGGGCAGACCCTTACCCGCGAGATGGCTCATGAAATTGAGCGCAGCGGTGTGGATACCGTTTACCTGAATGTGGAAGACAAACTGGTCAAAGTGATTTCCAACGGTATGGTAAACCTTGCAGATTTTGTCTCCTTTGATCCACTGGAAGAACTGGGTATCAAAGAAAAAGTCCGCTTCAGTGTCCTGCGCGAGATTCTGGAAAGCGCTGCGGATGAGGATACTCTGAAAGAGGCGATTTCCGCAAGGATTGACGAGTTAATCCCAAAACATATCATCATTGACGATATTTTCTCCACCATCAACTACTTGAATAATCTCGGCTATGAAGTCGGCGCGACGGATGATATTGACCATCTGGGCAACCGCAGAATCCGTTCTGTCGGGGAGCTGCTCCAGAACCAGTTCCGGATTGGCTTTTCCAGAATGGAGCGTGTTATCCGCGAGAGAATGACCCTTCAGGCACAGGATATGGATATTGTAACTCCGCAGGCGCTGATCAATATCCGTCCGGTTGTCGCCGCAATTAAAGAGTTCTTCGGTTCTTCTCCGCTGTCCCAGTTTATGGATCAAAACAACCCGCTTGCAGAGTTGACGCATAAAAGACGTCTTTCCGCATTGGGACCAGGCGGTCTGTCCCGTGACCGCGCAGGATTTGAGGTCCGCGACGTCCACTATACCCACTACGGACGCATGTGCCCGATTGAGACCCCGGAAGGCCCGAACATCGGACTGATCTCCTATCTTGCAACCTATGCAAGAATCAACGAATACGGTTTTATAGAAGCTCCTTATCGCCGTGTAGATAAAGAAACCGGCGTTGTCACCGATGAAGTCACCTACATGACGGCGGACATGGAAGACGAATATGTTGTTGCTCAGGCAAACGAACCGTTGGACGAAAATCACTGTTTTGCAAACCAGCGCGTCAACGTCCGTTTCCGTGACCAGATTGTATCTATGGACAGATCCCGTGTGGATTATATGGACGTCTCCCCGAAGATGGTTGTCTCCGTGGCAACGGCGATGATCCCGTTCCTGGAAAACGATGACGCAAACCGCGCTCTGATGGGTGCAAACATGCAGCGTCAGGCAGTCCCTCTGCTCAAGACCGAATCCCCGATTGTCGGAACCGGTATGGAGTATAAGGCGGCAGTGGATTCCGGTGTCTGCGTCCTTGCCAAAGAGGACGGCGTTGTTGAGCGAGTCAGTGCGGATGAAATTGTAATCCGCAATGAACAGGGTGCAAACCACACCTATAAACTCATCAAGTTCATGCGTTCCAATCAGGGTACCTGTATCAACCAGCGCCCGATTGTAGAGCTTGGTGAAAAAATTACCAAGGGTCAGGTCATTGCAGATGGTCCTGCAACCAGCAATGGCGAAATCAGCCTTGGGAAAAACGCTCTGATCGGCTTCATGACCTGGGAAGGATACAACTACGAGGACGCAGTCCTCTTGAATGAGAAGCTTGTCCGCGACGATGTCTATACCTCCATCCATATCGAGGAATATGAGACGGAAGCGCGTGACACCAAACTGGGGCCTGAAGAAATTACCCGCGATATCCCGAACGTTGGTGAGGATGCGCTCAAGGATCTGGACGACCGCGGAATCATTCGCATCGGTGCGGAAGTCCGCTCCGGCGATATCCTTGTCGGCAAAGTCACTCCGAAGGGAGAGACGGAACTGACCGCGGAAGAACGCCTGCTGCGCGCTATCTTCGGCGAAAAAGCCAGGGAAGTCCGCGATACCTCCCTGAAAGTCCCGCACGGGGAATATGGAATTGTTGTTGACGTCAAGGTGTTCACTAGGGAAAACAGCGACGAACTCAGCCCGGGCGTCAATATGGTTGTCCGCTGCTATGTGGCGCAGAAGAGAAAAATCTCTGTCGGCGACAAGATGGCAGGACGCCACGGAAACAAGGGCGTCGTTTCCCGTATTCTCCCGCAGGAGGATATGCCTT
>CALDJI010000096.1 GCA_937901805.1 uncultured Clostridia bacterium
GCACCCGGATTGCCAAGCCCCACAATCAGATATTCCACCGGCCCGGACACACCGTGCAGCCGGTTTTTCCAGTTTGCAAACATTGTTTTCTCCTTTATTCAAACGAAATTGTATCACAGCGTTTTGTCGGGAAAGCGCAGTTTTGCACCCCAAATCCAAAAAGGACCGGGGGTGCTTGCCTGTTTGATTCTTTTTACCAAATTTAAAACGACTTTAATGTTTCTTTAATGGCTCCATACTCCGTCTGATAATCCCGCTTTTTATTCAACTCGTGCTTTTTCGCATAGGCATCCGTGAGTTCCTCTGCGGTAATTCCAAAACGGAGAAGAGTATCCAGATAATACATGAAAACGTCACTCATCTCTGTGACAAAAGCAGAACGCACTGCCGGATCCCCGGCAATTTCCTGTACCCCGCACTTTTTCATCAGGGCGATGCATTCTCCCAGTTCCTCGAACATGTAAAGCATGGAATAGTGGGCATATTCCGGCTCCATCGGATACCAGGCGTCCTTGTGCTGTTCCCAAAGATCCCGCTGCATTCCCATCAGCTCAGAAATCGCTCGTTCCGCCATTTTAGAAACCTTCTTTCAAAAAATGTTTTACTCTCCCGCTTCCTCTTTTTTGAGCACTTCCCCGCCGTTTTTGATGACCTCCGCGGCATATCCGCTCTTATTTACCTGACGGGCGCGGGCAATGGCAAGATCGCCCTGCTTAACATCTTCCGTAATGGTAGAACCGGCGGCGATATAGGCTCCGTCTCCCACATGCACCGGAGCCACCAAGCTGACATTACAGCCCACAAAAACACCGTTGCCGACCATCGTGCGGTGTTTCTCTTTTCCATCATAGTTGACTGTGACGCAGCCGCAGCCAATATTGACGTTGGAGCCCAGGTCGCTGTCTCCAATATAAGTCAGATGCTTGATGCGGGTTTCCTCGCCAATCACAGAATTTTTAATCTCCACAAAATTGCCAACCTGTACGCGCTTTCCAATCGTGCTGCCTGGGCGGATGTGAGAAAATGGGCCGATAACCGCCTCATTCTCTATCTTGGAGGAGTAGACCTGGCTTGCATTAATAGTCACCCCGTCGCCGATGACGCAGTCTTCAATCACGGTATTCGGACCAATTGTGCATCCTCTGCCAATAGTGGTATGCCCTTTAATGATAACTCCTGGGAGGATATCCGTATCTGCGCCGATTGTAGTGTCGGAAGAAACCATACAGGAATCCGGCGCAATAAATGTGACCCCGTTGGTCATATGCTGATCAATCACTTTTTTACGGGCGATCTCGTTGAGGACATACAGCCCCTTGCGATCGTTAGCGCCCATGACGACGTCCCCGTTTTTCGCCGTAAACTTGGAGACAACCCGCCCGGCAGAGATCATCTCTTTAATGGTGTCGGTCAGATAATATTCTCCTTGTGCATTCTGAGGTTTAATCCGTGCGAGCGACCAGAGCAGCGCCTCCGCTTCAAACCAATAGGTACCGGAATTGATGGTCTTAATCCGGCGGATTTCATCACTTGCATCCTTATGTTCCACGATTTCGAGCACGTTCCCAATCTGGTTGCACACAATACGCCCATAGCCGGTCGGGTCTTTGACGTCCGCTGCAACAATCGTTGCGGCGCTGCGGGTTTTCTCATGCAGATCATAGGAACCCATAATCGCATCCGAATCCACAAAAGGGGCGTCCCCGGTCAGGACAATCACGCTGTCGCAGCCGGTTTCCCGGATATACTCCTGCGCCTGCATAACGGCATGGCCGGTTCCAAGGCGTTCTTTCTGCTCAATGGAAACAACCCCCTGAGGGAGATACTCCCGTACCATATCCGCCCCCGTACCGACAATCACCGCAATGTGTTCAATACCGCTTTTTTTCACCGCATCAATCACCCAGTTGAGCATGGGTTTGAACAGGACTTCCTTGAGCGCCTTGGGCTTTACGGATTTCATTCGTTTCCCATCCCCAGCTGCAAGAATAACTGCACACACGTTTTTCACAACAATTCCTCCATTATCGACATAGGCCGGAAGAAACTGGGCGGCAACAGCCGCCCAGTCGTCCTGCCCATCCGGCAAAACATCGTTCTGTCCTATCGCCGCATACCATTTCCGGCGCGTTTTTCTGTATAGATACTTTTATTATTATTGCAATTTTTATTATTATTTGCAAGCCTTTGAAGAAATCTTTGGTGAAAACTTGCGAAAGCGCTAAAAGTTCAAATTTTTTTACAAAAATATCAATGAAAATATAGAAAAAATCCATACCGTTTGATATAATAAAGTAACGCCTGTGGTTTTTTCAAAAATCCACAGCGCCTTGTCCTGTTTTCCATCCCTTTTATATGGAAGCCGGACAAGTATTCCCTTGTTAATACAATTCAGGAGGTAGATTACAATGGGCAAAAAATTCGTATACCTTTTCTCCGAGGGTAACGGCTCCATGAGAGAGCTCCTCGGCGGTAAAGGCGCAAACCTTGCCGAAATGACCAACCTCGGCATGCCTGTCCCGCAGGGCTTTACGGTTACCACTGAAGCCTGCACTCAGTACTATGCTGACGGCGGAAAAATCAATGATGAGATCCAGGCAGAGATTTTTGAGTACATGGGCAAACTCGAAGAAATCGCCGGCAAAAAATTTGGCGATCCTGAAAACCCACTGCTCGTCTCCGTCCGTTCCGGCGCAAGGGCTTCCATGCCTGGTATGATGGACACCATCCTCAACCTCGGTCTCAACGACGTAGTTGTGGAAAGCTTTGCAAAGAAAACCGGCAATCCGCGCTTTGCTTACGACTCCTATCGCCGTTTCATCCAGATGTATTCTGACGTCGTTATGGAAGTCGGCAAGGGCTACTTTGAAAAACTCATCGACGAGATGAAAGAGAAAAAGGGCGTCAAACTCGACACCGAACTTGATGCAGACGATCTCAAAGAGCTTGCACGCCAGTTTAAGGCAGAGTACAAGGAAAAAATCGGGACTGATTTCCCATCCGATCCGAAAGAACAGCTCATGGGCGCTGTCAAAGCGGTCTTCCGTTCCTGGGACAACCCCCGTGCAATCTACTACAGAAGAATGAACGACATCCCCTCTTCCTGGGGTACTGCTGTCAACGTCCAGATGATGGTATTCGGCAACATGGGTGAAACCTCCGGTACCGGCGTCGCTTTCACCAGAAACCCGGCAACCGGCGAGAAGAAACTCTTCGGCGAGTTTTTGATGAACGCACAGGGCGAAGACGTCGTTGCAGGCGTCAGAACCCCGCAGACCATCGACCAGCTCAAAGACATTTCTCCGGAAGCTTATGAGCAGTTTGTAAAAATCTGTGACACTCTGGAAAAACACTACCATGACATGCAGGACATGGAGTTTACCATTGAGAACAAAAAGCTGTACATGCTCCAGACCAGAAACGGCAAGCGTACCGCTACCGCCGCTCTGAAGATCGCATGTGATCTCGTAGACGAGGGCATGATCACCGAAGATCAGGCTGTCCTGATGGTTGATCCGAGATCCCTCGATTCCCTGCTCCATCCGCAGTTCGACGCCGCTTCCCTGAAAGCTGCAAAAGAAATCGGCTCCGCTCTTCCGGCATCCCCGGGCGCTGCCTGTGGTAAAGCCGTCTTCTCTGCAGAGGACGCTGTCGAATGGGCTGCAAAGGGCGAGAAAGTTGTCCTTGTCCGTCTGGAAACCTCTCCGGAAGACATCGAAGGTATGCATGTCGCTGAAGGTATCCTCACCGTCCGCGGCGGTATGACCTCCCACGCAGCTGTTGTTGCACGCGGCATGGGCACCTGCTGCGTTTCTGGCTGCGGTGAAATCAAAATCGACGAAGAAGCGAAATACTTTGAGCTCGGCGGAAAGACCATCCACGAGGGCGATTACATTTCCCTGGACGGCTCCACCGGTAAAATTTACGGCGAGGCAATCCCGACCGTAGAAGCTTCTATCTCCGGCTACTTCGAGAGACTGATGAACTGGGCAGATTCTGCTAGAAAGCTCCAGGTCCGCACCAATGCCGACACCCCGGCTGATGCAAAACAGGCTTACGCTTTCGGCGCACAGGGTATCGGCCTTTGCCGTACTGAGCACATGTTCTTTGAAGCCGACAGAATCAAAGCAATCCGTGAGATGATTGTTTCCAAGACTGTCGAGCAGAGAAAAAATGCCCTTGCAAAACTTCTCCCGATGCAGAGAGGCGACTTCGAGGGGATTTACGAGGCTATGAACGGTCTTCCTGTTACCGTCCGTTTCCTGGATCCTCCGCTGCATGAGTTCCTCCCGACTGTTGAGGAAGACATTGTTGCCCTTGCAAAAGAGATGAACATGGAAGTTTCCGAACTGAAAAACGTCATCTCCTCCCTGCATGAGTTCAACCCGATGATGGGTCATCGTGGATGCCGTCTGGCTGTTTCCTATCCGGAAATCGCAGAGATGCAGACCAGAGCTGTCATCGAGGCTTCCCTCAACGTTAAGAAAAAGCATCCGGATTGGAACAACTTCACTGAAATCATGATCCCGCTGGTTGGCGATATCAAAGAGCTCCAGTATGTCAAGAACATTGTCACTTCGACTGCTGACGCCCTCATCAAAGAGGCAGGCTCCGATCTCCACTACAAAGTTGGTACTATGATTGAGATTCCGCGTGCGGCTGTCACCGCAGACGAAATCGCAAAAGAGGCTGAGTTCTTCAGCTTTGGCACAAACGACCTTACCCAGATGACTTTCGGCTTCAGCCGTGACGACGCTGGTAAGTTCCTCAACGATTACTATGAGAAGAAGATCTACGAGAACGATCCGTTCGCAAAACTGGATCAGAACGGTGTCGGCAAGCTCATCGACATGGCTTGCAAACTTGGCAGATCTACCCGCCCGGATATCAAACTCGGTATCTGTGGTGAGCACGGTGGCGACCCAAGTTCTGTAGAGTTCTGCCACAGAACTGGCCTTGCTTATGTCTCTTGTTCTCCGTTCCGTGTGCCTATCGCTCGTCTGGCTGCTGCACACGCTGCAATCAAGGACAAACAATAAAATAGAAACCCGCGTTTTGCGTACTGCATAACCAGGAGATCGGAAACAGGCGCGTTCCAAATGGAACGCGCCTGTTTTTTAATATCAATTTTTACTTCTCAAAGGTATTTAAAAAATTATCCCCTTTGACAATCCAACTGGAGGATATAATCATCCATAATAAATCCATGTCCAATCTCAGTTTTTACGGAATCAGTTTTATAAAACCCCTTTGCACGGTATATATCCAGACTGTGCTGATTGTATTTGTTACAAGTCAGGTAAATCCCTCGTTTTCCATGTTCTTTCGCATAGACAATCACCTGATTTAAGAGGAGAGAGGACAGCCCTTTTCCGCGCCATTGCTTATGCAGGTACAACTTGCTCAGAAAGATAAGCTCCTCCTCCGGATGGATCCCACAGTAGCCTATCAGATCTTCTTGCTCATACAACAGATAATAGAGATACCCCTCCTGATAAATTGCATGCTCCAACACGTCATAACTTTGAAACTTTTCCACCATATAATCAATTTGTTCCGGGCTGAGCAGCTGCACAAAATATTCATGCCAAATCTCATTCGCCAGTTTGGCAAGTTGCTCTATTTCCTGCTTAGTCTCGCAAATACGGATTTCCACCATCATGCCCCTCTTCTTCTGTTTTCTTCATTATATCTAATTATATCGCAGAATACAATTTCAGCATTTTCCACTATGTTATCAAGGTGAAAATTCCAAAATTATATTTTTGATGATATTCGAAAAACTGTAAAAATATTTGTTTATTTTTCCTGACGCCGTAAGAGAGATTTTCTTCCTTTTACAAAAAAATTGAAAACATATGGCGCTTTCTTTCGTTAAACAGCACAATAATTATCCGTCATATTCTGCAAAATCTCTAAAATATAAAAAATATCGTTCAGTTTTCTTGACATACCCCATATCACTTGTGATACAGTTAATTTTGCACGATATTTTTATTGTGTGGTATGAAGGTTTCGTTTTGCTTTCCCAATTTGGAAAATAGGGGGTATTATTTTGGAGGCAAAAGAAGAAATGACTGCAAGCGGGAAAAAAAGCAACAAACGCGTTGTGGACTTAACGGAAGGTCCTATTTGGAAACAGCTGATTATTTTTGCATTTCCAATTATGTGTTCCAATCTATTCCAGCAGCTCTATAACACGGTTGATTCTCTGGTTGTGGGACGGTTTGTCGGACATACCGCTTTGGCTGCGGTCGGTGCGACAGGCCCTCTGACTGGCCTCGTCATCGGGTTTTTCATGGGCATGGGAACTGGATCCGGCGTTGTAATCTCACAATACTACGGGGCTAAGGATCACAGGAATCTGGAAAAAAGCGTTCACACAGCTATGGCGGTTTCTCTGCTGTTCGGAGTAGTTCTGGGCGTCATCGGGATCCTTATTTCACCGCTTTTACTGCAACTGATGAACACACCCGACGACGTGATGGAACAGGCTGTGCTGTATCTGCGGATCTATTTCGGCGGGGTGATCACGCTGACTATTTACAACATCGGAAGCGGAATCCTCCGCGCCGTTGGGGATTCCAAACGGCCGCTGTATTATCTGGTAGTTTCCGGAATTGCAAACATTGTATTCAATCTGCTGTTTGTCTGTGTGTTCCATATGGGCGTTGCTGGCGTTGCCTGGGGGACAATCCTGTCCCAGCTTTTGAGCTGCATCCTGGTAATCAATAACCTGGTGCGCTGTAAGGAGGCTTACCGCCTGGAGATCAAGAGAATCCGGTTTGATAAGGAAATCTTTTTGCGGATTGCAAAAATCGGTCTGCCGGCCGGCGTCCAGTCTATGGTTATTTCTCTTTCCAATATTGTCATTCAATCCAAGGTCAATATCTTTGGCTCCACAGCAATGGCCGGATACTCGGCGGCAAACCGTATTGACGGTTTTGTTTACATGCCGCTCAATGCGCTGTCTCTTGCCATGACCACCTTTACCGCACAAAACCTAGGCGCGCGGAAAATGGAGCGTGCAAAACGCGGTACACGGACTGCCATTATTATGGGTCTTGTGGTCATTATTGCAACTGGATGGACGGCCGTCCTGTTTGCGCGCCCGCTGGTCAGCCTGTTCTCCAGTGAAGAAAGCGTAATTCTCTATGGTATCCGCACCATCACGGTTCTTGGAGGAGGCTATTTCCTGTTTACCTTTAATGATATTTTGGCCGGAGTAATCCGCGGCGCCGGAAACGCCACAGTTCCAATGATCATCTCGATCTTCAACATGTGTATTGTCCGTATCCTGTGGTTAACCATCCTGCTTCCCATTTGGCAGGACTTCAATCTGGTCCTGGTTTGTTATCCGCTGACATGGGGCCTTTCCTCCCTGTGCTATGTGATTTACTACAAAAAAGGACATTGGCTCAAACACTGGAGTGAAGAGGTTCACTATATCAAGGAAAAACAGCCGGAGCAAAAAAAGGCATAAAGAAATAAAGTCCCTCTCCCTTTAAGGGGAGGGACTTTATTTGTACTGGATTGACAAATTCTGCAATTCTTTTCATAAGATAAAGAAAGATTTTGATTTTACATTCCTTCCCCTTGACTTGGAGCCTACTTCATATGATAAGGTGTTGATCGCTGGGAAAACCAACCTATATGATGATCTTTTTTATTTGGAGAGGGAGTGCGATTGATTTGAAACAAGCTGCCACCATGCCGGCTGTCGATAAAAAAGCAGACAGCTGCAGGGCATAAATTTGACACAGGGCATCATCAGGAAACAGATTCTCCTGTTTGCCCTTCCTATTATGGGCGCAAATCTATTCCAACAGCTTTACACAACGGTAGATTCTCTGGTTGTCGGGCGATTTGTCAGCCATACGGTCCTAGCGTCAGTTGGAGCCGCCGGCTCTGTCAGCTATCTGCTGATCGGTTTTTTATGGGGATGGGTACCGGCGCTGGTGTAGTTGTCTCCCAGTATTACGGAGCAAAAAACTACGAAAAGCTGGAGCAGAGCGTCCATACCGCCGTCGCTATGCCTCTGTTATTAGGGGTTATATTGGGAATAATCGGCGTCGTAACGACCCCTTCCCTGTTGCGGCTGATGAACACGCCGGAAGATGTCATGGATCAGGCCGTCCTCTATCTGCGGATTATTTTCGGCGGACTGATTACTATGGCCATATATAATGTAGGAAGCGGCATTCTCCGTGCCGTCGGAGACTCCAAACGCCCGTTATATTATCTGAGCATTGCTGGAATTTCCAATACACTGCTCAACCTGTTTTTTGTGCTTGTGGTGGGTCTTGGAGTGGATGGCGTCGCCTATGGCACCATTCTTTCCCAGCTGATCTCCTCTATCCTGGTAATTGCCAATTTGATGCACAGTCAGGAAGCCTATCGTCTTACTCTCCGGAAAATCCGGTTTCATAAGGACATCTTCTTTGAAATTTGCAGAATTGGCATCCCATCCGGCGTACAGTCGATGGTAACCTCCCTTTCCAATGTAGTCATCCAGGCCAATATCAATGTCTTTGGCTCCCCTGCGATGGCAGGGTATTCGGCTGCCAGCTGTGTAGACGGATTTGTCTACATGCCGCTCAATGCTTTTTCCCTTTCCCTGACCACCTTCACCGCGCAGAACCTGGGGGGCGGGAAATACCGGGCGCGTCCGTCAGGGGGCCCGTACCAGGATTCTGATGGGGTTATTTGTCACGGCGTCCATCGGCGTCTTTGCCGCCGTCTTTTCCCACCAGCTCACAGAACTGTTTTCCAGTGATCCCGATGTAATCTACTACGGAGCAAGGACAATTGTCATGCTGGGACTGGGGTATTCCCTGTTTGTCTTTAATGATATTTTGGCCGGAGTAATCCGCGGCGCCGGAAACGCCACCGTACCGATGATCATCTCGATTTTCAATATGTGTGTTGTTCGTATCTTATGGCTGACTTTCCTGCTGCCCATCTGGAAAGATTTTAATCTTGTGCTTGTCTGCTTTCCCATGACCTGGGCGCTTTCTTCCGCATGTTATATCATTTACTATTTTAAAGGGAAGTGGCTCAAACGCTGGAAACAGCACACCACCCATTTTCAAAAAGAAACCACATCGAAAACCTCTCTGGAAGGATAAAGCCTTTCCCCACATAATAAGCGAGCCTTGGCAAGCGGGCAGAGCCCCGCCTGTTATGTAAGGAAAAGAAAATGTGATATAATAGATGAAATAGGAAGGGCTCTTTCCTCCTAAAAATCTAAAAAAACCCAGCCTTAATTTCTTATTTTCATTCAGTAAAAACTGCAAAACCACATGGGAGACTATGGATATGAAACGAATCGCCGTTGGAATTCTGGCGCATGTGGACGCCGGAAAAACCACCCTGTCGGAAGGAATGCTCTATGGCAGCGGTACAATCAAAAAGCTGGGACGCGTCGATCACGGGGACGCCTTCCTTGATAATAACCAGTTGGAAAAGGAGCGCGGGATTACTGTCTTTTCCAAGCAAGCCGTTCTCCCGCTTGCCAACACGGAAATCACCCTGCTCGACACCCCGGGACATGTGGATTTCTCCACAGAAATGGAACGCACCCTTCAAGTGCTGGACTATGCCGTCCTGGTCGTCAGCGGATCAGATGGTATCCAGGGGCATACGCTGACCCTATGGCGTTTGCTGAAACAGTACCGGATTCCCACTTTTCTCTTTATCAACAAGATGGATCTTGCGGGGTCGGATCGTTTCCTGCGGATGGAAGAGCTACAGCGCCTACTTAGCACAGGATGCGTGGATTTTTCCCAATCGAATCCTGACAAATGGCTGGAGGAAATTTGCCTCTGTGACGACAGCGCCATGGAGCAGTATCTGGAAACCGGAAAACTCTCCTGCCAGGATATCGCGCAGCTGATTCAAAAACGGCTGGTTTTCCCCTGCTATTTTGGAAGTGCGCTGAAGCTGGAGGGAATTCAGGAATTTTGTCAGGGTCTGGATCAATATACGCTTGCCCCCTGTTATCCGGAAGCATTTGGTGCGCAGATTTATAAAATCGCGAGAGATCCCCAAGGAACCCGCCTGACCTATCTGAAGGTAACCGGCGGGAACTTGAAAGTCAAAAGCCTGCTTACCAGCCAGACTTCGGAAAACTTTCAGGGCGCCTCTCCCATTTTGGGAAAAGAACCCTGGGAGGAAAAGATCGACCAAATCCGGCTGTATTCCGGGGAAAAATATCGCACAGTAGAAGTGGTTCCCGCAGGTACCCTGTGTGCTGTAACTGGATTGACAAAAACCTATTCCGGGGAGAGCCTGGGCATTCAAAGTCCCTCCCGTCCCCCGATCCTCCGCCCAGTTTTGAATTTTCAGGCCCTTTTGCCCAAAAACTATGACGCTCATACGGCCTTGCGGGATTTGCGCCAGCTGGAAGAAGAGGATCCGCAGCTCCATGTGCTGTGGAACCCACAGCTTCAGGAAATCCATGTGCAGCTGATGGGGGAAATCCAGATCCAAATCCTGAAAGAGCTGATTGCAAGGCGGTTCGGGGTTTCCGTCCAATTTGGACCCGGCAATATTCTTTATCGGGAAACGATTGCAAATACTGTGGAAGGCGTCGGGCACTTTGAGCCGCTGCG
>CALDJI010000097.1 GCA_937901805.1 uncultured Clostridia bacterium
TGTCAATATGGGTACCGCCGCAGAATTCCACAGAAAAGCCCGGTACATCCACGACACGGACAATTTCCCCATACTTTTCACCAAACAGGGCCATTGCACCCATTTTTTTGGCCTCATCAATCGGCATCTCCTTTGTCACGACATCGGCGCCCTTGAGGATCACCTCATTGACTTCCCGTTCCACTTTTGCAATTTCCTCCGACGTCATTGCAGAGAAATGAGAGAAATCAAAGCGCATCCGCTGATCGTCCACATAAGAGCCTGCCTGATGGACATGATCGCCCAGAACATGGCGGAGCGCCGCCTGCACAAGGTGCGCACTGGTATGGTTACGGCGGATTGCCTGGCGGCGGTCATAGTCATAAACAGCTGTCACAGCGTCTCCCTCTGCTACGCTCCCGCTGACCACGCGGCCCAGATGCACCACTGCGCCGTTGACCTTTTTGCAGTCATATATATCGATCACGCAGCCGTCTTTTTTCAGCAATCCGGTATCGGAAACCTGGCCGCCGCTCTCGGTGTAAAAGACGGTCTTATCCAGCACAATGCCGATTTCATCGCCTTCGGAAGCAGTGACCACCTTTTCCCCATCATGCACCATACAAAGAATTTTCCCCTCGCACTCGGTTTCGCTGTAGCCCAAAAATTCACTGGAAACCCCTGCAAGGAGATCCTCTGTCTCGTTGCTCCAGCTGACAATCCCATTTTGCAGGCGTGCCGTGCGGGCACGGACGCGCTGTTCTTCCATCAGCTTGGTGAATTCTTCCTCATCCACCTCAATGCCGCGCTCTGCGATGATCTCTTTGGTCAAATCGATCGGGAATCCAAACGTATCGTACAGGCGGAACGCCTCTGCGCCCGGAAGCATCGGGACCGCGCCCTCTTCCATATGGTTGTCGATTTTATCGATGAGGCTGCTGAGCATCTCCATGCCCTGATCGATAGTCTTGGTAAAACGCTCCTCTTCCAGTTTGACCACCTTTTTGATATAATCCGCTTTCTCCGCAAGCTCAGGATAAGCGGCATGGTTTTCCTGAATGACAGTTTCCACAACTTCATACAAAAACGGATGGTTGATGCCAAGCAGTCTGCCATGGCGGGCCGCTCTCCTGAGAAGCCGTCTCAGGACATAGCCGCGGCCCTCATTGGTCGGGGAAACGCCGTCCGCTACCATAAAGACCGTGCTGCGGATATGATCCGTGATGACACGCAGGGAGATATCGTCCTTTTCATTCTCTCCATAGTGTTTTCCTGCAATCCGGCTGATATGTTTCATGATATTCTGGATCGTATCCACCTCAAAGAGGTTGTTGACCCCCTGCATTACGCAGGCAAGGCGCTCCAGACCCATACCGGTGTCAATATTGGGATGATCCAGCGGGGTATAGTTCCCCTTGCCGTCGGAATCAAACTGGGAAAAGACCAGGTTCCAGACTTCTACATAGCGGTCGCACTCGCAGCCGACGCCGCAGTCCGGCTTTCCGCAGCCGTATTCCTCCCCGCGGTCGAAGTAGATTTCCGAGCAGGGGCCGCAGGGGCCGGAGCCATGCTCCCAGAAATTGTCCTCTTTTCCCATGCGGACAACGCGCTCCGGCGCCACGCCGATCTCCTTTGTCCAGATGTCAAAAGCCTCGTCGTCATCCAGGTAAATGGTGACCCACAGCCTGTCAACCGGGATTTCCAGCACTTCGGTAAAAAATTCCCAGGCCCAGCGGATCGCCTCATGTTTAAAATAATCCCCAAAGGAAAAATTCCCGAGCATCTCAAAAAAGGTTCCGTGACGCGCAGTCTTTCCCACATTCTCAATATCCGGGGTGCGGATACATTTCTGACAGGTTGTCACCCGGGTATTGGGCGGCGTTTCCTGTCCAAGGAAAAATTTCTTCATCGGAGCCATGCCGGAGTTAATCAGCAGCAGGCTTTTATCCCCATGCGGAACCAGGGAATAGCTCGGCAGGCGGGTATGCCCTTTACTCTCAAAAAAACTCAGGAATTTTTCACGCAGTTCATTTAATCCAGTCCATTCCATTTGGTTTCATCCCTTCTATTTGGCAAAATCATTAAAACCAGCTAAAAAAGCGGTTATGCAAAAAAAGCTTTCATCCCATAATCATATATGGGACGAAAGCTTTTGTTTCCGCGGTACCACCCAAATTGCAGCCCCGAAAGCCGGGACGCCTGCTTATCCCCTTTAACGCAGGGATACGCCGCCGTTTTCACGGCAGTGCTCCAGGGCAGCGCCACTTCCCTGCGGCACAGCGAAAGCCTTTCAGCATACGGCCTTCTCTCTGAAGATGTGCAGATGCAGAAGCGGATCCCTTTCTCAGCATTTGAATCCATATGCTATTGATTATAGCGGTTTTAACCCTTTTGTCAACGTATTTTGCCCCAAAACGTGACTTTTTCCCGTTTTTACGCCCTTTTGTACGCAGGATATCCCCTGAAACAGGTCAATTTCCGTCATTTTGCTCATGGATTTTATCCTGGTTCATATAGTAATAGAGATTGTCCGCAATTTCCTTAAAAATAGGAGCCGCCGTAAAGCTTCCTTCCCCTCCCCCTTCTTTGAGGACGACCACCGTATATTTGGGGTTCTCTTCCGGGAAGAAGCCGGCAAACCATGCGTGGACAATTTCCTTCCCGTTTTTATCATAGACGCCAGTCTGGGCAGAAGCCGTTTTCCCTCCGGCCCCCATGTGCTCCGGTTTTGCATAAACCCCTGTCCCGTTTGAAACAACCGATTCCATATATCCCCGGATCGTATCCACTGTTTCTTCACTGAGAATCCGGGCAGGCTCTCCCATGGTTTCCTGTGACATCACATTGCCCTGGGCGTCAACCAGACTTTCTACCAGAGAAGGACAGACCAGATTTCCCCCATTTGCAAACACAGATACCATTTTTGCAATCTGTACCGGCGTGGCAAGCAGACTACCCTGTCCAAAACAGAGGTTTGCAAAATCCGCGTCGGATTGGATTTCAGCCGGTTTGGGAAGATTCCCCTCCTCGCTGGTGATTCCGGGCGCAAGCATATCCGCGCGGGAAAACCCGAAATCAAAGGCCGTTTTATAGAGCTTCTCCGCACCAATCAGCGATCCCAGATGGATAAAATACGGGTTGCAGGAGACTTTCAGCGCCCGGGCCAAATCCAGCCAGCTATGCCCCTCCCGTTCATGGCAGTGGAATACCTGCCCATCCACATCAATGGAACCGGTGCATTCAAAGATGGTATTGGGAGTCACCCCATTTTCCAGGGCGCTTGCCGTTACACAGAGTTTGAAAGTGGAGCCGACCGGATACGCACAGAGCGCCCGGTTGATTAACGGGGAAGATTCCTGCTCCATGGCGCCTGAGATGTTGTCGTTATAATACCCGGGAGAACTGACCATTGCACGGATTTTCCCGGTATCCGATTCCATCACGACAATGGCGCCTTTGCCCAGGCTCTGGTTCCAGGCCGCCTGTTCGCAAACCATCTGGATATAACGGTCAAGCGTCAGGACAACCCCCGCCCCCCGCTGTTCCTCCTCCAGAAGAATCTGAGGGGAATCTGCATCCAGCACATTACCTCTCGCATCGACCGTATACCGCACGCTTGCAGAATAACCGGTCTGGTTCAGGTAATCGTTATACGCCTTTTCAATCCCGGACATCCCATTGGTTCCGCCCGCGTCCAGATACCCAATCACATGCTCCGCCAACTGGAATTGCCCATACCGGTTCGTTCCCTTGAGTACCTGAATCTGTGGACAAAAGAGATTGGCGGAAGGCACCTCTGTCACAAAAGGCATTCTGGACGCGATTTTTTCCAGAATCCCCTGCCGGCTGTTTTCTCCCAGCATAGCGATCAGGGCCTCGGCGCTCTCCTCGCTTGGGGCCACACAGGCGAGATACCGTTGTTCGGTATCCACCAGGGGCTCGCCGTTGCAGTCATAGATCATCCCCCGGGAACGGGTAACCTCGATGGTCTGGGAACTCTGCGCCTGTGCTGCACTTTTGAGCGTATCATTCTGCCCGATGACATAAATCCGCATGAGCACAATGCTGAAGCAGAAAATAAACAGCCCGAACAGAGCGGCCACCCGTTTTTTTATTTTTTTCACTGCGATTCCTCCCATCACAGGATTAGTGTGGGAAAACGACCGGCGGATATGCAGAGAAAAATAAGTCTCCTTGATTTTGAATAAAATACATAAAAACAATTTACATTCCACCATATATAATATATAATATATCTGTACTATATTATATACAAAGAGGATAATTTCCATGATAGAGGAACAATAGAACATCATTTCGTCGTTGCCAGGGCTTATTATGAACACCCAAATGGAGATACTGGAATTTATATTCACGACCCGGAATCGGACATCAACTACTTTCCCCTTGCCCAGTATCTAAACAACGGCTGGACGATAGAATTCGCCACCGCAGTCATCCGATAACAAAGAACGATCTTGAAAGGAGGAAACAGGGTATGAAAAAACTTTTATTCTCCTGTATCCTGCTCGCCAGCTGCCTTGTCTTTTTCTCCTGTTCTCCCAAAGAGACGCCGGCTCCTTCTTCAGACGCTTCCTCTCCGGGCACGCCATCCTCCTCTATCGGCAGCGAGCAGGCATCCCGGGACGCCTGGAAGGCTCCTTCCACAGTGGGATATACCTATATCTGGGATGACACACTCCAAAATATCTATGCCCCAAGCGAAGCCTATCCCATGGGAGATCCCCAGCCCGGCGGGGAACCCATCCATATAAATCCCAGCTTTGAACAGGTAAACCGGATGGATGTCATCTGGTTCGGCGGGGACATCATAGGGGATCGGGTCGCCTATATCCAAGCAGTAAAGCACGAGTATTGGGACGATCCTGATTTTTACTTTTCCAGCAGTTTCCTAATCAGCCCCTATAAAATCAAAACATATACCAAAGAGGAGTTGACGCCCTACCTCATCCGGGAGGATGAGGACTATGTCCTGCTGGACATCACAGAATTGGTGCTGGGTTCCTCCTTTGAAGAATTCCTGAAACAAAAGGCCGCGGAAAGAAATACACCGGAAGTCATGTACTTCTGGGCATTGGAACCCGCCGCACATTTAAAAGAACATCTGTCTGAAATCATTGTCAAAGGATAACCTCCTTTCGCCCTTTTGCCGCCCATCCTCTCCATCGGGGGGCGGCAAATTTTGTCCCGGGCCGCCCTTCCGCCTGTTTGACTGCTTATGTAATTCCCGGAAGCAAACAAAATGCCCTCATCAAAAGGATGAGGGCATTTTTGTTTACAGAAATCCGGCAGAGGGGGAAGTCCATATTGTGACAAAACCGATTTTCTCAGAAAGAAAATCCCCGGTGGAAAACCCACCGGGGACAAGCGCAAAGACGGTTTACTTTCTGCCAATATCCGTGCGGAAATGTTTGTCCGTAAACTGGATCGTTTCAGCGCCCTGATAGGCTTTCTGCAAGGCCTGCTCCAGCGTGGGGGCAGTTGCGGTCACGCCAAGAACGCGCCCGCCGCCGGTAACCAGTTTACCGTCCGCAGATTTTGTACCGGCATGGTAAACGGTCACGCCAAATTCTTTCTCCGCAGATGCAATGCCCGTGATCTCATAGCCGGTCTGGTACTTTTTCGGATACCCTCCGGAGGCGAGGACAACGCAGGCGGCCGTTTCCGGTTTCCTGGAAAATGGGACTTCGGAGAGCGTGCCGTCAATCGTGGCTTCCATAATATCCACCAGATCGCCGTCGAGCAGAGGGAGTACCACCTGAGTTTCCGGATCGCCGAAGCGGCAGTTGTATTCAATGACCTTCGGGCCGTCCGGGGTCATCATCAGGCCGAAATACAGGCAGCCATGGAATTCCCTGCCCTCCTGCTTCATGGCCTGGATAGTCGGTTCAAAGATTGTCCTGCGGCAAACCTCCGCCAGTTCCGAGGTATAGTGCGGATTTGGGGCAATCGTGCCCATGCCGCCGGTATTGGGGCCCTCATCGTTGTCATAGGCGCGTTTGTGATCCATAGAGGAAACCATTGTGCGGACGACCGTTCCATCCGTAAAGCTGAGGACGGAAACCTCCGGCCCGGTGAGGAACTCCTCAATGACGACATGGCTGCCGGATGCGCCGAAGATCCCGCCTTCTATCATCGAGATGACGGCTTCCTGCGCCTCCTGTTCATTCTGTGCAATGATAACGCCCTTTCCGAGCGCCAGCCCATCCGCCTTGATCACAACCGGGTAACTCCCCTGGGCGCGGATATATTCCATTGCAGCCGCACTGTTGTCGAAAGTCTCGTATTTGGCTGTCGGGATGCCGTAGCGCTTCATCAGGTCTTTGGAAAACGCCTTGCTCCCTTCGATAATCGCGGCCGCTTTATTCGGCCCAAAAGCACGGATTCCCTCTGCGTTTAAGGCGTCCACCATGCCGAGAACAAGGGGATCGTCCGGCGTGACCACAACCAGATCCATCTGGTTTCCCTTTGCATAGGAGACAA
>CALDJI010000098.1 GCA_937901805.1 uncultured Clostridia bacterium
GGAAAGAATTGTAACCTGTTGCTTTATCCCGCTTCAGAACAAGTGATACGACCGCTTGATTTCTTAAAGATAAGGGGGATGCGAAAAAATCCTCCATTTTTGGAGGATTTTTTCGTTGGAATGTCCATGTTTTCAGAGGGATGTCGAGGAATTATCTGAAGAATTTCTTTTTTGTTTTTTATCTTTTATAAACGCCTGTTCATCCTTTGAGAGAGGAATATCATAAATTTGTCCGTAGGAACGGAGTGTTGTTTCGTCATGGACTGCAGTGGGAATCAAGCCAGTGCATTCTGTACTGGAAGAAACAGGATATTCTTCATCAAACAATTCAAAACCATTCTCTTCATCATAAGGGGGCTCCCTATATTCTTTTTCTCGCATGGAAGATAACCATCCTTTCATCATTTTTTTCAGTGTTCCCCAATGGGACTTTCTTTATCCTCTCTTTTTTATGGTAACTCTCTTTCGTTGAAAAGAAGATAATAAAAACAATTTACATGAAATTTCTCTGGAATTCTATGGAGGAATGGCTAACAATATGCGAAAAAAGTGCTATAATACTGAATGTAAAATTTTTGAAGATATAAAATATCCTGTTAAAGGCGTTTTTACGTTTTTTAAACGGAGATTTTGCCTTTTAAATCTGTAGTTGGTTTACAGGAGAAAAGAAAAAAGTGCCGGAGGAATCCCCCGGCACCGGATACGCAGTAGAGAATCTGTTTTAAGTAGACCGCCCAAATATGGGCGGCCAAAAATCAGCGACAGCTGTCAGCAAAACAGTCTGAACATCTGATAAAGGCAATGCCGCAGGAACAGCCGGAGTGTTCGTTGTTATCGTTGTTCCAGTTGTTTCCATAATCGCCGGTATTGCTATAAAAACTTACCGGTGCATAGAGGTAACCAACGGGAACCCCGTTGTTGCCGTAATTCACATTGTTAGAACCCTGATTGCAGCCGCCTGTACAGCCGCATTTATGACAGCCGCAGCCTTGATGAAAACACATAATTCATTCCTCCGTATCCTCGGGAAATTATGTCCCGTACTCATAAT
The DNA here is from genome assembly GCA_937901805.1 of uncultured Clostridia bacterium. Classification (GTDB taxonomy): domain Bacteria; phylum Bacillota; class Clostridia; order Oscillospirales; family Ruminococcaceae; genus Pseudoruminococcus_B. The sequence goes on from CALDJI010000098.1 coordinate 1,052, forward strand.
ATATGAGAAAAACAATGGAACGTGTGACAATGATTCGCCGCCAAAAACGACAATACCCGACATGCATTTACCGAATTTTCTTGTGATTCGACAAGATTAGAAGAAAAAACAAAAAAATTCCTGTCGATTAGACGCGAAAATCAACAGGAAAATTTTTTCGAATATGTTACTGTTTTCCCACAGATGGGGAGAAAAGAAAATGCGATAGAGTTTATGTGGTGTAAAATGGAACAATCTATTATGAGACAAATGGACACTGTTGTGCGCTTTTTATGGAATTTTTTCTTTTTTATTAGGAACTGCATAGAATCAAGAGTTAATTATGCTATTCCCCCCATGTTGCTGGTATGATGGAGAATGCCAAAAAAGTGGGGAGTGTTGAGTTTGGTTGAATTACTATTTGCATTGAAACATATGACGATGTATTTTGTATGCCAATTTGTGTTTCTTGACCATGTAAAGAATGAAAAAAAATTTTTAAAAACAACAGCCGAGTCCTTTTTGATTGCCGTTGCCTGTACGTGGGTTACTTATTGTCTGAAAAAAGTAATCCCAGTAGCTTTCATTGGTGTGTCGGTGATGATACTGGCGGGTATTTATCATCATCTCAGAAACAGGCGGAAAATGATAAGTGCCATTTTTTTAAATGTCGATCTGTATGTTCTTTCTTTGTTTTCAAATATCATGTTGGGCGCTGCGGCATATACCATTGCCTACTTATTTCATGTCTCGGAAAATAAGATCACAGTGGCTTTATTGAATCAATCGCTGTATGTGATGGAAATGATCCTTTTGTGTTGGTATTTTGAAAAGCGAAAGAAGAAAAAAATCCATCCCTATTGGTTTAATGCATTTAGCATACTCTGCTGTGTGGTTATGCTGTGCAGTTTTGTGATTATTATGCCTCATTCTTTTACGAGGATCCATGCAGAAATTACATTTATACTGGTAGCGATGGTTAGCTGCGTTGGGCTGGCAGTCTGGTTTTGGGAACGTTTAAAGGAAAATGAGGAAAAACAAAAGCTGCTTGCAGAGATTAAACAGCTGCGCAGTCAGGTTCATCATTATAAAGAATTCATTCCTGCAATGAAACGGAAATTTGACGCGAGTCTGGAGGAATTGAAAAGGAAAACAACCGATATTAAGATTATGGAAAAGTTTAAACCTCTGGTAGAGGAAATTGACCGTCTCTATGAAGAACAGATGGAAGAGAGTAGGAAAGAGTTTCTTCAGGCTGGCTTTCTTGCAAAAACAGGAGTTGTATTTGTTGACGCACTGCTGGAAACCTATTGTGAACGGGCGCATGAAGAGGGTGTCAGTTTTGACGTAAGGGTATTTGATTCCCCTCTCCAGTTGCTGCGCATGCACCTGATTCCCCAGATGAAATTAGAAGAACTCCTTGGCGATCTTCTGGCCAATGCCTTGCATGCCATTGAAAGAAAGCCCATCCGATTCGATGAGGCAATTGAAGTGGATATGGGTGTAACAGATGATGGTTTTTATGAAATTGACATCTATGATACAGGAGAACCCTTTCCCTTATTTATTTTAGAAGATTTTGGAAAGCGGGGGCTGACTACCGGCGGTACAGGAGAAGGATTAGCCAACATGCTGGAAATTTTACATAGTCATGGAATTGCGCTGAAAATTTCAGAATATACTAGAGAGCCTGGCGAGTTCAGCAAATGCCTGACACTCCGTTTTGCAGGAGACTACACGGTCACTTTGAATACAGAGAGGGCCGTATGTTTTCATTTAGCTTCTCCGGATCATTCTATGCCCGCGGGTCTTTGAAAGGACAGTATGAGAAACCTTGCAATCCATATAATTCGTTTGATTGACAAAGGAGGGTGATCCTGTTAAAATATAAACAACCGTGAGCGGAAGGATTCGTCCGACTGTAAACGGTAACCATCCAGAAAGCAAGCGTTCTGACTGACAAGGGATACCTGAAAGGAAAGACGGCTGAGATTTTAATCATTTGGCGAATATTGCCTATGGGATTTTAAGCTGTACCCTTTCACAGGGGTATGGCTTTTTTGCTGTCTAACAGGAGCTTCTGGTTACAGTCTTATTGGAAAGGAGGGAAGCGTTTTGGAAAAAAGGATTGCTTTGGTTGGCATTGTGGTGGAAAATCCGGAAGCCGCAGAAAAAATTAATGCCATTTTACATGAGTTTTCCTCCTGTATTGTCGGCAGGATGGGTATTCCTTATCGGGACAGAGGGGTCAGCATTATCTGCGTAGTTGTGGATGCACCGAATAATACAATCAGCGCCATGTCTGGAAAACTGGGCATGATTGAGGGAATCAACGTCAAAACCGTGTATCAAAAGGCGGGCGAAACCATATGAACCTTACCAAAGAGGAAATTGTCTCCCTGCTCGGTAAGAAAGATTTTCAGCAGGAATTTGCGGAAGCAGATCAAATCCGCCGGGAAAATGTTGGGGACAGGGTACAGATTCGCGCATTGCTGGAATTTTCCAACTATTGCCGCCGGAAGTGCCGTTACTGCGGGCTGAATTGCAGAAATTCCGCTTTGGAGCGCTTCCGGATGCAGCCGCAGGAGATTGTGGAAACCGCTTATGCTGCAAAGGAGGCCGGATACCGCACCATTGTCCTGCAATCTGGGGAGGATCCCTATTATACTCCGGAGATGATTGGGGAAATGGTGCAGAAAATCAAACTGTCCGGGATTGCGGTAACCCTTTCCTGCGGCGAGTTTGACGAGCAGACTTACCGGTATTTCAAAAAGTGCGGCGCCGACCGTTACCTACTCAAGCACGAGACATCCGATCTTGAATTATACCGATCCCTCCATCCGGATTCGGAGCTGAAATAACGAGTAG
>CALDJI010000099.1 GCA_937901805.1 uncultured Clostridia bacterium
AGGTGCGCGGGTTGATTTCAATGACAATGATGCGATCGCTGACCGGGTCATGTGCAAACTGGACATTCGTGCCGCCAATCACACCGACTGCATCGACAATCCGATATGCAATCTCCTGCAGGCGTTTTTGCAAATCCTTGCTGATGGTAAGCATCGGTGCAGAACAGAAAGAGTCACCCGTGTGGACGCCCAGAGGATCAATATTTTCAATAAAGCAAACCGTAATCATATTGCCCTTCTGATCACGGACAACTTCAAGCTCCAGTTCTTCCCAGCCGAGGATGGATTCTTCCACCAGCACCTGACCGATAATGCTTGCATGGATTCCTCGGTTTGCAATGGTACGCAGTTCTTCTTCATTATAAACCAATCCGCCCCCGGCGCCGCCCATCGTATAAGCCGGACGCAGGACTACCGGATAGTGGAGTTCTTCTGCAATTTGGATTGCTTCTTCCACAGAATAAGCTGGTCTGGAGCGTGCCATCTCCACATGCAGGGTGTCCATTTGCTCTTTAAAGGCAATCCGATCTTCCCCACGCTCAATCGCATCCACCTGTACGCCGATCACTTTAACTCCATATTTTTCCAAAACACCTGCTTTAGAGAGTTCCAAACAGAGGTTTAAACCGGACTGTCCGCCCAAATTTGGGAGCAGGGCATCCGGGCGCTCTTTTTTGATAATTTCCGTCAGGTTGTCCACATCCAGCGGCATAATATAGGTTGCATCCGCCATATCCGGATCGGTCATAATGGTAGCCGGATTAGAGTTGACCAGCACAATACGATACCCAAGGCTTCGCAGCGCTTTGCACGCCTGGGTTCCTGAATAATCAAATTCACAGGCCTGTCCAATGATAATCGGGCCGGAACCGATAATCAAAATTTTATTAATATCCTCACGTTTTGGCATACTATTCCTCCTCTGACTGCATAAAACCGCATACAATGACGCAAAAACAACATTTTATATATTATAGCGCACAAAATCATGCAGAACAAGGGATTTCTCCGTTTTGTGCGCTTTTGTACATTGGTTTTACCCCTCAAAAATGGTTCTTGGAGAATCTATAAAAACTGTATTTTCCAAATATGAAAATTCCAAATCATAAAAAAGGTCCGTCCACACAGAGTGGACGGATCCAATTGGATTCGATTAAATGGAATCTTTAATGCTGCGGATGTGACGAATTACAAAATCCAGTTCATCCTTATCATGGGTCGCCATAAGAGTAAAGCGGAGACGCGCCTGTCCTTTTGCTACACTGGGATACAGGATTGTCGGGACAAATATCCCCTTGTTATAGAGAAGCTCGCTGAATTTGGTTGCACGGCACTCCTCTCCAATAATGAGGGAAACAATCGCGCTTTGAGTATGTACGCGCTGGAAACCGATTTCATGCAGGCCATTAACAAAATAAGCAACATTTTCCCGCAGTTTTTCCACTAGCTCCGGATGGTTTTTTACAATTTCCAGTGCTTTAATGGCGGCCGCAGTAGATGCTGGAGAAATTGGGGTTGTCGCCCGGAAAGTGTTGGCTGTATTGCGGATATAGTCGCATACCATGCTGTCCGCAGCGACGAAACCGCCTTCCGAAGCAAGCGCCTTGCCGAATGTCCCGGTAATCAGGTCAATTTCCTTGGTTAAGCCAAAATACTCGCCGATTCCCCGGCCAGTTTCCCCAATAACACCCGTGGCATGGGAGTCATCTACCAAAGTATAGAGATGGAATTGCTTTGCAATGGACACAATGTCCGGCAGGTTTGCAATATCCCCTTCCATATTGAACACGCTGTCTGTAACAATCATACCGCGCTTGGATTGATTTTCTTTGACTTTCCGGTATAGATCATTGATATCGCTGTGCCGGTAATATACCGTATTTGCTTTGGCCAACCGGCAGGCGTCATGGGAACTGGTATGGTTTCGTTCATCACAGAAAATAGTAAAATCTTCCGTACAAATAGAAGGAATAACGCCGATATTGGCCATATAGCCGCAATTAAAGAGTACAGCCGACTGCTTCCCTTTAAACGAGGCAATCTGCTGTTCCAATGTGCGGTGGACATCGTAACTGCCAGTCGAAAAGCGGGAGCCGCCGGACGATACGCCATAGCGCTTGACAGCATTGATCGCCGCCTGCTTAACATCCTCATGATCAGACAGACCAAGATAACTGTTGGAGGACATGACCAGCATATTCGCCCCATTAATAATACAATACTTGTTCTGTGGAGTGCTGACATAAGAGAGATTGCGGTAAAGATTATTTTTCTTAATTTCATCCAATCGAAACTTGATAAATTCCAAAATAAATCACCTTCCCCAGTCCTGCAGCTGCCGCTGAGGGGTTTTCCCACGCATAAAACGAATTGAAAAATGATCCAAGACTATGATACTATAGTGGTGTTCATTATACTACGTCAACAATGAATTGTATAGTGTCGTTGAGTAGAAACACGAAAAACACGCCGAAAATTTGTCATAATCACCAAAATAGCTCAGGAGAATTGACATGGAATTACAAATACAAAAATGGAGCAGCGCCTCCTATCAACAAGTAACAGAGCACTTGCAGACACTGGCCGAAAAGGATTACCGGCAGTTTCGGATAAAAATTGTAAAATCCCCAACCCCCATTCTGGGTATCCGGCAGCCGACGCTGCGCAAGTTTGCCGCCCAAATCCTGAAAGGAGACGCTCTGTCTTTTTTAAATATCCAAAAAGGAAAATTCTTTGAAGAACAAATGCTGCATGGCTATGTTCTGGCAGGAGTTGATCTGCCTTATGAACAAAAGCGGAACCTCATCTTCGCTTTTTTGGAACACATGGACAACTGGTCTATCTGCGACGACTTTGTCACCGCTCTCAAACCTTTTCTCAGGCAGAACCGGCCGCAGTTTCTGACGGACATCCGGTTTCTGGCCGATGATCAAAACCCCTGGAAAGTTCGTTTCCTTTTGGTGGTCCTGCTGGAATCTTATCTGGAACCGGAATTTCTGAAAGACGCCGTTTCCCTGTGCACTACAATACATCGAGAAGAATACTATATTGAAATGGCACAGGCCTGGCTGCTTTCCATGGCTTATCTCCGCGACCCGGCTCTCGTGATGAGAGCATTGAGCCAGCGGAAAGAAGATTGTTTTCTTGTTTTAAAAACCATTTCCAAAATTCTGGATTCCTACCAAACAACTGAAGAACAAAAAACAGGTTTAAGGCATTACCGGGAAGAATATAAAAAATGGTGTAAAAACCGATAAGTCACAAGCGGGAGGGGAAAATCCCCTCCCGCTTTATCAGTTTTTCTCCCGATTTTGACGCATGACGAGAAACCATCCGTATTCAAAAGATTTTCGGCATCGGATTTCCCATATCTCTTCATAGCACTGATAAATTTTACAGAAATCCGCCGGTTCCTCCCTATTCCTTCCGTCCACTGACCGATCCGTTCCGTTTCGCCTGCGCCTTTTGTTCAAACCGCTCTTTTGGTACGACAACCCTGCTGTGCGTTCCTTCTCCAATTACACCCGCTTCATCGCATGCCTTAACAGAAAAAGTGATGCTTCTCCCTTCCCAGGCAGTGATCTCCGCACAGGCAGTGACTTTCATCCCGCAGGGAGTAGCAGAAACATGGCTGGTATTCATTTCCGTCCCCACCGTGGTCTGTCCTTCTTCCAGGAACTCTTTGGCACAGCCCGCAGCTGCCTGTTCCATAAGAGCAATCATCATTGGAGTGGCAAAAACGTCGACTTCTCCGCTTCCAACATGACTGGCAAGCATCTGCGGGGTTACCGTAACAGTGACTTCCCTTTTTCTTCCGATCATTTCCATAACAGTTCTCCTTTTTCTATTTAAGTTCTATCCAAGAGAGCGGATTTTACAATTCCCAGCATTTCGCGGACATAATACCCGGGCGCAAGCAGCCAGGGCGTATTGGCGGGCAGCGCATGAAAACCAAGTTGATGATCCTTCGCAAAGAGAGAGGCGCGCAGCTGATGAAAGCCATCCGTGACAACAGTAATCTCCCTGCTCAGACCCTCCCGCTCAATAATCCGGGTAGAAAACAGAAAGTTTTCTTTGGTATTGGATGATTCCGTTTCCCGGTATATTCTCTGTGGATCAATCCCCTTTTCCTGTAGATACCGCGCCATGGCCTCTCCTTCCGGGAGATCCTCATCGCTTCCCTGCCCGCCGGACACAATACACACTGTTTCCGGATACTGTACCAGATACTGATAGGCAGCATCCAGCCGCCTTTGCAGCATGAGGGAAGGCTGCGTCCCGCGCACCTGACAGCCAAGCACTAAAACTGTTTTCGGCGGCTGCATAGGGTCATAGCCTCGCCCGTGGGCTGTGCCAACCATAACCATTGCCAGCGTACCGCAGGATAAAAGACCCGCGGCAAGAAAAACTAAAAGGACACGCATCCATACCACTCCTCGTTTTCCCTTTTTTCTCAGCCAGGATATCAGGAAAGGCAGGAATAAAAAGAAAATTCCCGCAGCGAAAAGCAGTGCCCCTCCCACGCCGAATACGCCGTAGACAGCAAAAGGGGCAATGGAGAAAAACAGTGCCGGTACGGCGGCTAGAAAACAAGCCGCCCGAGTGATTTTCCTTATCATGCCTGCTCCTGATGGGTTTTCTCATAGTGTTCGCAAAAACCCTTTAAAATACATTCTTCACATTTTGGCGAACGAGCCTTGCAGATATCCCTGCCGTAAAGCACCAGCCGATGACAAAAATCATTGGATTCCTCCGGCGGAAGGATCTCCCTGAGTTGTATTTCCACCTTTTTCGGATCTTTTGTTGTAGACAGTCCAAGCAGATTGGTAATCCGGATACAATGAGTATCGCATACGACGGCCGGTTTATGGTAGATATCCCCCACTACCAGATTGGCGGTTTTTCTGCCGACACCCGGAAGTTTCACAAGTTCTTCTACCGTATCCGGCAGTATACCATGATACTGATCCCGCAGCATAATACACATATTGACGATATCTCTGGCTTTTGTTTTAAAAAAACCGCAGGGACGGACAATCGCCT
>CALDJI010000100.1 GCA_937901805.1 uncultured Clostridia bacterium
TTTTTGAGGACGCCGCCGGGATGCTCAGCCGCTGGGAAGATCTGCCCCGCGCATTGGGCGGCCGCTATCCACTGCATGCGGCCCTGGCGGAAAAGTATGGGCTGTTTGACGGCTCCAATCCCTGCATCACATCGGTCATCTGCTTAAAAAGGGCGCAGAGCAGGGACGTATCCGGGGAAAAATACCGGGATTTCAGCGTGGAAGACGCCCTGCAAGCGCTCCCGGCGCGCCGGCGCGGGAAGCTGATCCGCTTTTTTGTGCGGAAAAAAATTCATACAAAGGCGCAGACCATCCTGCTGACCCAGCAGTTTGCAAATCTCGGCCTGATGAGCGAAGCACAGCAGGAGCACCTATACCGAGGCCTTTCGGAAACCCTGCTGCGCCAAGTACGCCTGGCTGTGAAAAAGCACCCGGACGACACCCTGGATTACCGGAAAATCTTTCCGGATGCGGAGATCCTGCCGGGAGTATTTCCCTGCGAACTGCTCCCCTATGTCTTTGACCGAAAGCCGGATAGGATTTTCACCTTTGACTCCACCGGCTGTGAAAACCTGAAACACCATTTTGCCATAACAACAATCAGGAGGGACTGTTATGCCGAATAATCCTGTGCTGATCCTAGCAAACTCCGTCTACCAGCTCCTGACGGCGGTACACATGAAAACCTCCCTGTTGTGTGAAAAGACGGCGGATCTGCTTGTCACCGATATAACCCCGAGTCTGCAGGACTGCCTGCCGCGGCTCAAAGAGGCCGGGATCTTCCGGCGGGTGCTCTATGGGAAAACCAGGGAATTAGGACAAACTTACGGAGCCGCCAAAGAGGATAAACTTGCCGAGGCCTTTGCAGAGATCCCCCGGATCTTCCGTTGGGCGCTGGACGAAGAACTTGACAGCTATGCAGAGGTCTACTTTTCCAATTTTGATATCTTTCTGAGAATGCTGGCCAGCACATCCGGCAGGGAATGCCTGTTTTTCTGCTATGAGGACGGGTTTTCCTCCTATGTAATCGACTTTTTAAGGGAAGGGCGCGCCCCGGTGAACCGGCATCCGCAGGGGAACTGCATCCGGGAAAAGCTGCGGGGCTTCCTTCTGTATGAACCGGGGCTTGCCATGCGCGGGGATTCTTTTCCAAACCATGCCCTGCCGAAAATCAACCCACAGGATCAAAATCTGAAAGAACTGCTCAACTTTATTTTCTGTTACCACAGTACCAGGGAACCCGCAGACTTTTTGTTCTTAGAACAGTCCTTTCGCGCGGAGAAAATCCCCTGCAACGACATCCAGCTCATGCAGGAATGTCAGCAGGCAGTGGGAGCAAGCCGCTTCCTTGTAAAACCGCATCCCAGAAACGAAACCAACGTCCCTTTCGAGATGGGGCTGTCAAGGAAATACCAGAATGACGCCCCTTGGGAGCTGTTTTTGCTCAACGAGGGGGCGCAGGGCAAAAAAATCATCACCGTATGCTCCAACGCCGCAATCACCGGGAGAATCCTGTTTGGAATGGATATCCCGACCGTAATGTTGTACCGGCTGTTTGAAGGGAAAGTGCTGTGGAAAGAAAACGATATTCTGAAAAAATACCTGAGAAAATTTCACCGCCAGTTTGCCGGACAATCCTATTATGTACCCGAAACCATCTATGAACTGCGGGCAATTTTGAAATACCTGGGAGGCAGTTATGAATAACCCGATTAAAGTTTCCATCATCATCCCGGTGTACCAGGTGGAAAACTATCTGGAACGGGCGGTGGATTCCGTTTTGGCGCAGACGCTTGAGGAAAAGGAGATTATCCTGGTCGATGATGGGAGCGAGGACAATTCCCCCTATCTCTGCGACCGGTATGCGGAGCAGTACCCGGAACTCATCCGTGTAATCCACAAACAAAACGAAGGGCTTGGAATGGCGCGCAATACCGGGGTGGAAGCCGCCCGCGGGGAATACATCGCCTTTTTGGATTCCGACGATACGGTTGAACCTGAGATGTACGAAACGCTTTATCACAAGGCCGAAGAAGGGCAATATGATCTGGTCATGTGCGACGTCAGGATTATCTACGTGGAAGAACAGCGCAGTACGGTTGTCTCCACCTACCCGCAGGAGCCGATCGATCTCTCGGATTATCTTGTCCACGGAAACAATATCACATACAGCGTCAACAAGCTGTATAAAAAACAGATTTGGGAACAAAACCATTATAAAAAAATGCTGTTTGAAGATATTTCCCTGATTCCCGCCCTGGTGACCCGGTACCCCAACATCGGGTATGTCAAACAGGCGTTTTATAACTACTACCGCAGGGCAAATACCATCTCCACTTCCCTGGTCGGGGACATGGCCGACATTGTAAAGGCATACCGGGATTTCCTGACCACAAGCGCTCCGGCATACCATCAGGAAGTTGTCTACTGCGCCGCCAAGCAGATTTACTGGAATATGACCCAGTCCCGCACCCTGTTCCAGGCGGATTTTATTGAACTGCTCAGGGAATTCCAAAAGGACTTTTTGCTCAACCCCTATTTAAAAGAAGACAAGAAAACCGGGCAGATCCTGGACTTTCTCAAAAAGGAGGTCAGCCCGGACAAGATCCTCTGTGTCCACTTTCACAGGGATATCCCACGGCAGTACCTGGAACAGCTTCACAGGGATTTTCCCAATGCCGCGCTGATTACAGCCGGAGAAACGGATTTCCCAGAGGAAGACCTGCCCTCAAATGTCGCTGCGGCGCTGCATGCCGGGAAAATTTCCTATGCAGAGGAGTACTGCGCGCTCAGGCTGCTGTATATGCACGGGGGGATCGTACTGTTTCCCGATATGCTGGCAAACCTCAACCTCAATCGGCTGCGCCTGAACCGGATTTTCTTTGGGTTTGAAGACGAAGAACAGCTTTCCTCCGGATGTTTCGGCGCCCTCAAAGGGCATTACTTTATAAAAGCCCTGCTGGACAGCTACGAGGAGGACAATATTTTCAATAAGGCCTTCTTCCCGCTCAAAGATCGCATCCGGGATCTCCTGGTGCTCCATTTCCATCTCAAGGCAAACGGGAGAAACCAGCTGCTGGAAGGGGAGGTACAGATCTATCTGCCGAGTATCCTCTCCTACGATATGCACAATGGGGAAAACTGCTGCAAATGGGCGGGGATCCCGGTGCCGGATGGGTTCGAAGCGGTCAGCGCAAAGGTTCTGGAACTGTGGTCGAACCGGCTGATGGAAAACTGGAACCTGTACAAGCGTCAATTACAGGCAAACCGCTCCAGTGGAGCGCCGAAGCCGGCACCCCCGCCGAATGGCGGAGACGCCGGAATGCGGGGACTGTTTGAAAGGGAACTGGAGGAACGGATTTCCGAGGTCATCCGGAATTATGAAAATTCCACCAGCTGGAAACTGACCAAGCCCGTCCGCGCACTGGGCAGGCTGTTGAAACACAGAGGAGGCAAGGTATGAAAACAGTGGCGATTATCCCGGCAAGATACCATTCCAGCCGGCTGAAGGGGAAACCCCTGGCAGATATCTGCGGAAAGCCAATGATCTGGTGGGTATACAGCCGGGTAAGGCAGTCCAAAAAAATTGACGCGGTCTATGTGGCAACCGACAGCGAGGAAATCAAAACCACATGCGAACAGCATGAAATCCCCTGCATCCTGACTTCCCCGGATCATGCCACAAGTACGCAACGCCTGTATGAAGCGGCGCAGTCCATCCCAGCCGACGTCTACCTCTGTATCAACGGGGACGAGCCGCTCATTGAATCCGCTCTGGTGGAACAGGTGATCCCGGAACAATCCGAGGGATTTTTTGCCGCAAACCTGATGACAAAAATCGAAACCCCGGCAGAGGCGGTGGATGAATCCAATATCAAAGTGGTGGCAGATGTAAACGGAAACGCATTGTTTTTCTCCAGAAGCCCGATCCCCCATCCCAAAGCGAGCTTGCAGTTTGACTACTACAAGCATCTCGGCGTGCTCGCCTATTCCCTGGAAGCCCTGCGCTTCTTTTCACAGACGCCCAAAGGACCTGTGGAAAAAGTGGAGGATATCAATGAACTGCGGTTTCTGGAACACGGCAGGCCCATCCGGATGATCGCGGTAAACGCGCACACCTTGTCCGTGGACACGCAGAAGGATTTGGAATACGTGCGGGACGTCATTGCAAGAAAACTGGAAAGGGGAGAATTGACGCAATGAGCATTCAGGTATTGGACTGCACTTTGCGGGACGGCGGGTATGTCAACGACTGGCGGTTTGGCAGGAAGACCATCCGCTCCATTTTGGAAAAACTGGAAAACGCCAACATCGACATCATTGAATGTGGGTTTTTGACCAAAATGGTAAAGGAGCAGGAATGCTCCCTATTTGGCAGCGTCAGGGATATTGAGGGCATGCTCCCCCCGCAGCCCCGCCGCGCCATGTATGTCGCCATGATTGCCATCGGGGAAAGGGAGCTGCATCCGGAGGAGCTGACGCCATGCGATCAAAGCAGCATCACCGGTATCCGCCTGACCTTCCACAAGCATGAAATTGAAAAGGCCTTTGCCTGGGCCCGTATGATTATGGAAAAAGGGTACGAGGTCTTTATGCAGCCTGTGGGGACTGTCTTTTACAGCGACCGAGAACTGCTCGAACTGGTGGAACAGATGAACCGGTTAAACCCTTTCGCTTTTTACATTGTGGATACTCTTGGCAGCATGTATCGAAACGACGTATCTCACCGGTTTTATCTGATTGACAAAAATATGAACCCAAACATCAAGTTGGGGTTCCACGGGCACAACAACTTGCAGCTTGCATTTTCCAACGCGCAGATACTGGGAAAAATCCAGACAAAGCGCACGCTGATTCTGGACTCCTCCGTTTACGGGATGGGCAGAGGGGCGGGCAACCTGCCGACCGAGCTGATTACCCAGTATATCAATAAAAACATCGCTTCCCGGTACGACGTCTCCATGGTCATGGATATCTATGACGAGTATATCTCCCGTATCCGCAAACAGTATGAATGGGGATACGCCGTCCCCTACCACATTGCCGCCAGCTATGTCTGCCACCCCAACTACGCGGCGTACCTGATCAACAAGCAGACCCTGACCATGAAGGACATTGAAAAAATTATCCGCTCCATCCCCCCTGCCTATAAAATTCTCTATGACCGCTCTCTGATTGAACAGCTGTACGCCCAGTTCCAGAGCAGGAAAATCGACGACAGCCAGGCTGTCTCCCAGATAAAACGGTGGATTTCCGGCAGAAAGGTACTGCTGCTCGCACCCGGGAAAAGCCTTCGCACAGAATACGATCGGATTTTGGATTTTATTGACAGAGAAAATCCCTATGTGATCTCTGTCAACTTTGTAGATCCTGCATACCGGATGGACTCCTGTTTTATCAGCAACCACAAACGTATGGATATCCTGGGAGGGGAAATTCGCCCGCTCGAAAAAGTCCGTATCATCCTGACCTCCAATATCCCGGGCGGGGATCCCAAAACCTGCCTGTATGTGGACTATGACAGTTATACCAACCCGGATGAGATGATTTCCGACAACGCGGGGCTGATGCTCCTGAAACTGCTGAAAAAATGCGCGACAAAAGAGGTTTTCCTTGCCGGGTTTGACGGGTTCCATCACAAATACAATGGAAATTACTACAAAGAGGAACTGAGCTTTCCCTCTGATCAGGCGCAGATAGAGGAAATGAAGGAACACATCCGGGCGCAGCTTCAAGAGCTGTCCGGGGC
>CALDJI010000101.1 GCA_937901805.1 uncultured Clostridia bacterium
CCATTTTGTCAAGTACTGCGGCGGCGCAGTGTTCCGGCGCGACTTTGAGCTGTCCGCTGACATGGTGGCGCACAATTTCATCAAGGAAAGCCTCGTCCTTATCCGCAACCACATAGTCGAAACGGATCCCGGAACGGACAAACACGCGCTTGACCCCCGGAATCTCCCGGATTTTGCGCAGCAGATCAATATATTCCGTATGGTCGACCCCCAGTTGTTTGCACGGCGTGGGGGCAAGGCATTTTTTCCCCTTGCACATGCCGTATTTCTTCTGTTTTTCACAGGAGGGACGGCGGAAATCCGCTGTGGGGCCGCCTACGTCGTGGATATACCCTTTGAAGCGGGGGTTATAGGTCATATTGCGCGCCTCGTTGAGCACGGACTGCTCGCTGCGGCAGGTGATATACCGTCCCTGGTGGAACGCGAGCGCGCAGAAATTGCAGGAGCCAAAGCACCCGCGGTTATGCGCAATGGAAAATTCCACTTCCTTGATGGCGGGGACGCCCCCTTCCGCCTCATAGGAGGGATGGTACATGCGCTGGTACGGCAGGGAGTAAACGTAATCCAACTCCTTTTGTGTAAGCGGCGCGGCAGGCTTGTTTTGCAGCAGGTATTTCCCCTGGCAGCGCTGCACCAGATTACGACCAGTCATATAGTCGTGCTCGTCAAATTCCAGCCGGCTCGAACGCGCATAGGCTATTTTATCGGTACTGACCTTTTCAAAGGAATCACATTCCAAAAATTTTTCCGGCAGATGCCCAAAATCCGTCACTACGCAGGTGCCGAGGATATCCGTCATCTCCTTGACCGGCTCCCCTGCCGCCAGGCGCTCGGCAATCTCCACCGTCTGGTGTTCGCCCATGCCGTAGCTTAAAATATCCGCCCCCGAATCAAAGAGGATAGAGCGGCGCACCTTGTCATCCCAATAATCATAGTGGGCAAAACGGCGCAGGGACGCTTCAATCCCGCCGATGACGATGGGGATATCCCCATAGGCTTCCCGGATCCGGTTGCAGTAGACAATCACAGCGCGATCCGGGCGCCTGCCCGCCCGGTTTCCCGGGGAATAGGCGTCGTCATGCCGCCGCTTTTTGGCGGCGGTGTAGTGCGCCACCATAGAATCAATATTGCCGGCGCTCACCAGAAAGCCGAGTTTCGGCCTGCCGAAGCGTTTGAAATCCTCGCAGTTTTTCCAGTCCGGCTGGCTGAGCATCGCCACCCGGTAGCCTTTGTCCTCCAGCAAACGGGTGATAATCGCCGCCCCAAAACTGGGATGGTCAACATAAGCGTCGCCCGAGACATAGACAAAATCCGGTTGCTGCCAGCCACGCTGTTTCATCTCCTGATAGGTGATTGGTAAAAAATCGCTCATATCTGCTCCTTTATTTTATGTATCAAGACATTACAAAACCCTCCCAAGAGATTAGTCCTCCTGGGAGAGGTTCATTTCCATCCACTGCTGTTTGGTCATCAGTACCTGACGGGGTTTGCCTCCGCCTTCGCTTGGGCCGACAATCCCCCTCTGTTCCATCTCATCCACCAGGCGGGCAGCACGGGCATAGCCCAGGCGCAGCCGCCGCTGCAGCATGGAGGTCGAGGCCTGTCCCGCTTCCACCACCAGTTCAATCGCCTGAGGAAGCATGTCGTCGACTTCGTCAAAGCCGCCCCCGCCGTCGCTCTTGCCCTTTTCCTTCACAGCAAGGCGGTCGATTTCCGAGATGACGTCTTCGTCGTATTCCGCGGTCTTCGTCTGTTTGATATAGTCGACTACGCGCTCAATCTCCTTATCGCTGACAAAGCAGCCCTGTACCCTCTGCGGCTTGGAAGAGCCCATAGGGTAAAAGAGCATGTCGCCCTTGCCGAGCAGCTTTTCCGCACCCCCGGAATCCAGGATTGTGCGGGAATCCACTTGGGAGGAGACGGCAAAAGCAATCCGGCTGGGGATATTCGCCTTGATAACGCCGGTGATCACATCTACCGACGGGCGCTGGGTCGCAATCACCAGGTGCATGCCTGCGGCACGCGCCATCTGCGCCAGGCGGCAGATCGCATCCTCCACCTCGTTCGGAGCCGCCATCA
>CALDJI010000102.1 GCA_937901805.1 uncultured Clostridia bacterium
GCGTCTGCGCGCCCCCGGTAAGGGCAAACGTCTTTTCAAAATTTGCCACATGCGCCGCGATCTCACAGGCAGTCCCATGCGCGCTGACCAGGTGCCAGTCCTGCCATGGAATCCCCAGGCGGGCGGAAAAACAGGACACGCTGGAGATCCCGGGGTAAACCTCCGTCTGCTCTGCCCCAAAGTGCTCGACAAGCTTTTTTGCACCGCTGTAAAAACCGGCGTCTCCGCTGAGCAGTACACAGGGGGTTTGGAACTCCGGGTGGGTATGCAGATATTCAATGATTTGTTCCGGCAGGGCAAGCGGAACCTGCAGCGCCCGATGTTCCGGGAAATTTTCAAGCAGCCGGGAAGCCCCCATGAGGCAGTCCGCATGGGAAACAGCCTGCAAAGCGGCGCAGGTCATCTGGGAAAGATCCCCCGGGCCGGATGAAACCAAGGACAATTTCACGATATTCCCCTCTTTTCTGTGAGAATCTGGACAATTTCTGCAAAGGAACTGCCTGTTTCCTGTGGGCGGGCGATGACGATTACGGGAATCTCCGCTTTTCTGGCGGCGGAAAGCTTTTCCTCATATCCGCCTTCCCGCCCGCTTTCCTTTGTGACCAGGCAGCGGATGGAAAACTGCCGGATCAGCGCGAGGTTCAGCTCCTCGCAGAAAGGCCCCTGCATGGCGATGATATGGCTGCGTTCATATCCGAGTGCGAGGCATGTTTTCAAAGAGGATTCCATTGGGAGTACCCGGGGGTAGATCCTCTCCCGGTAACCGGGGACGGTACAGAACCGGGCGAGCTCCTTTGCCCCGGTCGTCAGCAGGATATTCCCCGGCATCCGGCAGAGCGCCTGCACCGCTTCCTCCGTACTGGGGGCAAGCAGGCTGTTTGAATCCGGCGGCGTGGATTCCCGGATCAGGCGCAAATACGGCACCCCCGCATGGGTACAGGCCAGCCGGAGGTTTTCCGTTACTTCGCGCGCGTAGGGGTGCGTGGCGTCCACCACTACGCCATATTTCTTTTCTGTGAGCAGGCGTTCCATCCCGGAACAGGACAGTCGCCCTTCCAGCAGCGTACAGCCGGGAACGCCCTCCATACTGTGCGCGCCGTATTCGGTCGCCACGCTCACAGTGACCTGAAAGCCGCCGATAGTAAGCAGGGTCTGCGCAAGGCGTTTTCCCTCGGTGGTTCCGGAAAAAATCAGTACCTTCATAATGTCCCCTTGGCCTCATAGCCGCGCGGGGTCACCATCTTCCCGCCGACCACCTTTGTCATGCTGTTGCCAATAAAAACCGTGGTAAACATATCCGCAGGGGTCTGGCTGAGCTGTTCGAGCGTCAGAATCCGGGAACTCTCCCCCTGCCTGCCGATATTGCGAACAATCGCACAGACCGTCTGCGGGGATTTTGTCTCCAACAGGATTTCGCAGGCGCGGTGCAGGTAATCCGCGCGCTTTTTGCTGGCTGGATTATACAGGCACACTGCAAAATCCGCCTGCGCCGCCGCGCGCAGCCTTGCTGCGATCGTCTCCCACGGGGTGAGCAGGTCGCTGAGGCTGATCACTGCAAAATCATGCGCCAGGGGCGCGCCGAGCACCGCCGCGCCTGAGAGCGCCGCCGTGACGCCGGGGACAATCTCCACATCCAGTTCCGGATGTCCCTTTGCCACTTCCAGGATTAGTCCGGCCATCCCATAGATCCCGGCGTCCCCGGAGCAGACCATTGCAACCGTATGGCCCGCCAGCGCCTGTTCCACCGCCATAGTACAGCGCTCAATTTCCTGTTTCATGGGGGTTGTCAAAATCCGTTCCCCTTCAAAAAGGTGCTTTACCAAATCCACATAGACCGGATATCCGACCAGCGTATCACAGTCCTTGAGCGCGTTGACCGCGCGCAGGGTCATATCCTCCCTGCCGCCCGGCCCGATTCCGATGACATAGAGTTTCATCCGTCCACCTCCGGAAATTCCTAAATGTAAAAATGTCCCACGCCCGCTGGGGCAGGCCGGACAATGGTTCCGCTTCTGTCGCAGGAACCTCACAGCAAACAGAGGGGCTTTCTGCGTTTTGAAAAAGTTTCATCTGGAGAACCCCCTGCTTTCCCGCTCAAACCGGTTTCTCTGTCTCCAGATGAAAGCAGACAGGCTGCGCTGTGACGGCAGCCGCCAGGGTCACGCCCTCGGACACTGTCTTTTTCACCAGCAGTTTCCCGCCCGGCCCGGCCCCAAGCACTGCCGCGCGCTCGCAGACATTGTCCACGCCCGTCACCTTGCTGACAAACGCAGAGGGGGTAAACGCCCCCTGCAAAGCGGCAAGCTGCTGCGCGGAGTAGGCAGCAAATTCCAATCCATGTTGGGAGCAGAAAGAGAGAATTCCCGCTTCTTTCTGCTTGAGATCAATGCTGCACACCCTGGAAAACGCGTGGGGGGAAAGCCGGTTTTCCCGGCAAAAGGAGGAAAACGCCTGTTCAATTTTTTCAACGGGGGTCTGTCTGCGGCAGCCGATCCCGAGTATGGCAAACGGCGGGACAATATGCAAAATCTCCGGTTCCTCCGCCCCGGCGTGCAGTGTGATGCGCAAACCGGGCCGGGATTCCTCCCAGAAAAGCCCTGCAGGGAGGGCTCCCTCCACCGGGAAATCACAGCAGACCCCGACGGGACTGCCGGCAAGCAGATTCGCGGAAACCCGTTTGGCCGCGCCGGGGTTTTCCAGAAAATAGCCCCGGCGCGCCGCCCAGTCATCCACGGCAAACAGGCCGTGGACGTCCGTAGCCGTCGTCACAACGGCAACCGCGCCGGTAATCTCCGCGATCCGGAGGGCAAAGCGGTTTGCCCCTCCGATATGCCCGGAGAGCAGGGGGATACAGAACTGCGCCCCCTCGTCCACCGACACCACTGCTGGATCGGTCAGCTTGGAGTGTATATATGGGGCAACCGCGCGCACGGCAATCCCCGCCGCCCCGACAAAGACAAGCAGATCGGACTCGGCAAACGCCTGTCGGGTAAAGGCGTGCAAATCCACCTTTTCCTCCCCAAAGCCGGCGGACCCACTCGCCGTATCCCCGCATTCCTGCGGCAGGTTTGCGGCAATTTTCTGCGCCAGCGCAAGGCCGCGCCGGGAAAAAGCGATCAGAGACGCTTTCATATCTCCGTTCCTTTCCGATATCCGGTTGTAAAGGAGGAGTCATAAAGCTTAGATCGCTCATAGCACTTTCCCAAGAACCCGCCTACTGTGATCAATGCCGTTTTGCCGATATGGTTTTTTTCCGCCGTCTGCGCCAGCGTACCGACCGTGCAGCGGAAGACCTGCTCGTCCGGCCAGGTGGCCTTGTACACGATGGCCGCCGGCGTATCCGGCGAATAACCGCCCTCCAACAGTTCTTCCTGCGCCTGGTGAAGCAGGCCGGCGCTCAAAAACAGCACCATCGTAGCCCCGTGTTTGGCAAGGCTTTTGACCTCCTGTCCCTGCGGGACAGGGGTGCGCCCCGCCATCCGGGTGATGATCACAGACTGGCTGACCCCGGGGAGCGTATACTCCGCCCGCAGGGCCGCCGCCGCCCCGCACAGGCT
>CALDJI010000103.1 GCA_937901805.1 uncultured Clostridia bacterium
TTTAAAATCTGGTTATTGATTCCATCCACATGAATGGAGTTCGATTGCGCCTGGGACTGTGCCTCCGTCAGCACAGCGCGCTCCTGTTCCAGCAGGGATATCTTATACTTTGCAGCCGCACTCTGCTCATTGGTATAAACCTCGGCAATCTGATTTCCCACAGAAACCCGTTCTCCATCCTGGCAGCTGTAGTTGATAACTCCCTGATAAGTTTGCTCAAGAATGGTTTCATTGCGGATTGCAACGCCGTCCGCTTCCATAGAATCGCTTACCGTATAGCTATAAGCAATCTCCGTCTTGATATCAGCGTAAAAGTATTGATATACTTGTAAGCCAACTAGACAAATGCCCAGCGCAGCTAGAATTCCCACAACTGCTTTCAATATCCATTTCATAGTATTTACCTGTTTCCAGGTTCTGTTTCTTCATGATCGGTAGGTTCCAGTACGCTGATGGGCCGCACGGGGATGATGGTAGAAATGGCATGTTTATAAACTAGATTTTGCTTCCCTTCGCTGTCCAAAATTACAATATAGCTGTCAAAACCTTTTACCATCCCTTTAAACTGGAAACCGTTGGTAAGATAAATGGTAACCGGGATACGTTCTTTGCGCGCCTGGTTCAGAAATACATCCTGTAAATTCATATTCTTTGTCATTGTCGTTCCTCCCATTTATAGCAAAACCTGTAAATATTTCTCTGCCTGTCTCCTAATATAATCAAAATCCCGTAACTTGTCAACAAAGAGCGAATGATAACGGGTATCCCGTTTAAACCAGGAAATCTGACGTTTGGCATACCGTCTGGTTTCCATTTTCATACGTTCGACTGCTATATCCAGTTCCGTCAATCCTGCAAAATAAGGGAATAACTCTTTATAGCCAATCGCCTGTAATGCCGTTGTAGAAAGGGATGCGCGTCTTTGGTACATTTGTCGCGCTTCTTCCACCAAGCCCCTTTCCATCATGATATCGACACGCCGGTTAATTCGATTATATAAAACTCCGCGGTCTTCAAAATTCAACAAAATCATCCTTGTCCGATATGGAGAGGGATGTTCCCGCGACCGCCGCAGAGACTCCGACATTGTCATTCCGGTCACCCGATATACTTCGATTGCACGGATAATTCTTCCAAGATTGTTGGGGTGCAGCTTTTCTGCCATTTCCGGATCGAATTCCTTCAGCATTTCCAACAGCGACTCACCCCCATGGCATCTGGCCACTTCTGCCAGCTGCTCCCGAAGCGTTTCATCCGCTTCGACCGGAGCAAATTCAATGTTGTCAATTACGGACTGAATATACAGCCCTGTCCCGCCTGTCAAGATCGGAAGCTTGCCGCGTGCTGCAATTTCTGCAATACAGCTTTTGGCATCCTGGACATACTCCGCTACGCTGTATGTCTTTTCCGGAGGCAAAAAGTCCATTAGATGATGCGGAACCCCGCACCGCTCCTGTATACTTGGCTTTGCCGTGGCGATTTCCATCTCTCGATATATCTGCATAGAGTCTGCGGAAACAATCTCCCCGCCCAAACAAAGCGCCAGTTCCACAGCCAAAGCTGTTTTTCCGGACGCTGTCGGCCCCGCAATCACCGCAAGCGGAATTTCTTTACTTTCACACATGGCGCCCCTCCTACTGCCTGCCGAATTTTTTCTTCCATGCGGGCAATACCGCACATGATCCTCAGATAAAATCGCCCGAACAATCTTTTCCATTTCCATGGGCGTACTCTTGTCATGTGCCTTAATTGCTCCGCGGCACGCGACAGAATGATAGAGATCATCAAGTTTTTCCGGGGTCAAATCATGGACGCCCCCGGAAAGTTTTTCCGCCAATTCTTCCAGAAGTCCCTGAACCTCTTCCTCTTCCACATACATAGGGATTGCGCGTATCAACAGGGTCTTGGTTCCAAAATCCTCCGCCTCAATTCCAAGAGAAGACAATGTGTCTAACGCAGTCAGCAGGGTTTCATAGTTTGGAGCAGATAAGGAGATCGTCAACGGTTCCAGCAAAACCTGACTGTTAGAGTGATCCTCGGTGGCACGAAGGCGGTTAAACAGGATTCTTTCGTGCGCCGCATGTTTGTCAATTAACAGGAGTTCTTCTCCCCGTTCAACCAACAGATACGTTCCAAATGCCTCCCCCAGAATTCGGAAGCTTCCCTGCATGTCATTTGTTTCAGGAATTTTTGTAGCCTGTACAGGCTCCTGCCTGATCTCTGTCAGCTTCTCATTTTGTTTTGTTCGTGCAGGAAAAGCAGAGATCCCCACTTCCTCTTTTTTTTGAAGAAACGTGGAGAACTTTTCCATTCCGGACGCGGATTTTTTCTCCTCATAGGGGATTTCTACC
>CALDJI010000104.1 GCA_937901805.1 uncultured Clostridia bacterium
ACGCACCTTCTACCAAATCATTATCCAGCCTGGATTTAATCCCAGATACCCGACGGATTTGCGAACCTGTCATCCACTGCATAATATCAAAATAGTGAACCCCACAGTCAATGACAGGCGGGCAATCGTCAAGCAAACGCTTGTAGCGAGGCCAGTTCATACAATGGTGGTTTTGAGCCATACGCATAACAATTGGTTTTCCGATAGCCCCAGCGTCAATCAGTTCCTTTACTTTTAAATAGGAACGGTTAAATCTTAAAATATGGCCAATGCGAACCTTAATCGGGGCTTCCAACACCAAATCACGGAATTCCCGTGCTTCATCAAGAGTAGTTGCCATCGGTTTTTCACATAGCACATGGATTCCATGCTGAATACAGTCTTTTAGTATTGGCAAATGCGTATTTGTATAGGTCGCAATAATGAAAATATCGACATCAGGATTTGTCAGATATTCCCGATAATCATCAGAATAACTGTCTGCCTGGTATCTTTTTGCGAACTGATGAGCAAGATCCAAATTTTTATCTACTACCCCGCAAATGTGAATGTTTTCGCGGTAATAGATATCCGCAATGTGTTCGCCACCAATATGACCGCAGCCGACCAGCACAACTCCATATGTTTTCTTCATTCCACAATCACCCGAATTTTAAAATTAACAATCCATCCGTACCGTGTACACGGCAAGTGCATTTTATATCGGTAAAAGATCCCATAGCCCCCAATGAAACCTTTTATTACACCTATATAATTATACCTTCTTCCCTTCATGCCGTAAACACTCTTTTGCATTTTTTAAAAAATTTTGTTTAATTGCACAAAGTGTTCCGACACAATTCGATATTTCGTACTTCATTTCCATCCAATTCGGGAAAACTCACAAGATACAGTCCTTTTCGCATACACATTCAGAGACACAGATAAAAAGTGCCTGGGAAATTCCCAGGCACTTTGTTTTTGGCATATCAGGATTGCTGCGGAAATTAGAGAATAACCTCATGGCCAGTCTTTGCAGACTCATAGATTCCGCAGAGCATCTTCATCATTGCTACACCGTCTTCCGGAGTATTGATGAGGGTAGCCTTGCCGTTGATACAATCGATGAAGTGTTTGATTTCTCTCTGGAAGCCGTTGACCATAATATCATCTTCACGATAGACAATCTTGGTATCGGTGAGATAATCGCACTCTTCAGAGTAGATCTCCATATCCGGCATAACTCTTGCGCCTGCCTTGGTTCCCTTCACATCGAGGGAGACAACATCGCCTTTGATATGCTGAGAATAAGAAACCTCAACTGTCATGACAGAGCCGTTATCGAATTTGAGGGTTGCAATGCAATGATCCTCAACATCGTTGAAATCAGAATAATCTTCCGGACGATATCTTGGGAACTCTTTGACGTTGTTTCTAGCGCCAATCTTATTAAAGGTAACGCCATAGATAGCAGACGGATTTGGTTTGCCCATCAGATACCAGCCAAGGTCGATCATATGTACAGAAAGGTCGATCAACGGACCGCCGCCAGATCTCTTGGAATCAGCGAACCAGCCGCCCGGGTTGCCAACTCTTCTGACATATTTGGTGTCGACATGATAAATATCACCAAATTTGCCAGCATTGATCAGGTCTTTCATAACCTGAGCGTTTTTACCGAATCTTCTAACAAAACCAAGCATCAAAATCTGGTTTGGATGCTCTTTTGCAACTGCGAGCATCTCTTTTGCCTCTTCCTCGTTAAGAGCCATTGGTTTCTCGCAGAGAACATGTTTGCCAGCTTTCAAAGCTGCGATTGTAGCGCCCTTATGGATGTTGTTCCAAACAGTTACGCTGACAGCATCAATGTCTGCTTTTTCAAGCATTTCATCATAGCTGCCATAGTACTCTTTAATGCCATATTTTTCGGCATAAGCTTTTGCTCTTTCCAGGTTAATATCGCAGCAAGCTGCAACCTCAACCTCGTCAGGAATGTTGTTGTAGCCAATCATATGGTGGTTGCTGATGTTACCGCAGCCAATGATACCTACTTTTATCTTGCCCATTTCCATAACCTCCTAAGGTTTTAATTATTCTGGGGTTTCGAATTTCCAAACCCAAAGGGAATTCGAAACAAGTATAAAACAGCTTTTCCTAATGAAAACAGAACCTTCCCCGTAAAATCCGGAGAATAAGCTTTCACATTCTTCCTGTTTTATACACTTGATATTTTACTCTTAAACCTTGCAAAACACAATTGTCAATTCCTGAGAAAATATTGAAACTCTTTTATCCATTGTGTCAAAATCATTTCTTTTCAATTCAGGTTCATGAATTTGTTTTAGCAGTGTTGTAGCAGATTAAAGATAATAAAAATTCCTTTCTTTTCTGTGTCATTCTTTATATAAAAACAGAATTGTTTTCCATTCCTTCTCTATTTATAATGGAAAGCAGTAAAGTGAGGGAAAAACAATGGAACAATCCACAAAATCAAACGTATCCGCACAAAAACGCTCTGTCCTATTTATGGTTATTTGCAGTTTCTTCTGGAGTATTGGAGGACTGTTTATTAAAATGGTGCCCTGGAACAGCTTTGTTATTTCTTCCGTACGAAGCCTGATCACCTGTTTTGTCTTTTTTGGGTATATGAAAGCCATGCACTATAAACTCATTGTTTCAAAAAGGACAATTCTGGCAGGAGCGACCTTATGTGCATCTTTTCTCTGTTTTGTTACAGCCAATAAAATGACAACTGCAGCGAACGCGATCATGCTGCAGTATACTTCCCCGATTTTTATTTTGTTAATCTCTTGCATTATATTCCGGCAGCGTCCATTAAAAAAAGATATTTTTGTTGTCTGTGCCGCTGTCATTGGGATTATCCTGTTCTTTTTGGATGATCTCAATCCGGGGAATATGCTGGGCAATGTCATTGCCTTGGGTGCCGGTTTAACTCTTGGCATTTTTTTCGTATTTGGAAGTAAATCCACTTCCATCGATGAAAATATGAGTGCCATTTTCATGGGTAATTTTATCACCTTTGCAGTCGGTATTCCTTTCTATTTTCTCTATCCCCCGGTTTTTTCAGTCCAATCCGTACTTTCGATTTTGGTACTGGGTATTTTTCAGCTTGGCATCCCCTATATTCTGTATGGTATTGCTATCAGGGACTGTCCTCCGTTGACTGCCTCCTTAATTTCCATGTTTGAACCGCTGCTGAACCCACTTTGGGTATTTCTGGCTA